>JAQGNM010000262.1 GCA_028291845.1 Massilia sp.
AACACGCCGATCGGTTTGCTCGGGTTGTCGAGGCCGGCGCGCGAGGTCTGGATGCGCTTGGCGATCATTTCCATCGCATGGTCCTGGCCGATGACGCGTTTGGCCAGGTTGCTGGCGATGTTGAGGATGGTTTCCATCTCGTTCTTCGCCATGCGGCCGACCGGAATGCCAGTCCAGTCACCCACCACCGCCGCGACGGCCTGGTAGTCGACGGTCGGCAGAATCAATGGCGTCTCGCCCTGCAGATCGGACAGTTTGGTCTGGACTTCCTTCAGCTGCGCCATCAGGTCGGCACGCTGCGTGGCATCCATGCTGCTTGGCGCGACAGCGGCCGCTTCCAGCATGCTGCCAGTGCCTTCGACCGGCTGCGCGCCGTCGCGCAGCTGGGCGCGCAGCGACAGCAGCTGGTCGACCAGCGCGCGCTCGTCGTTCCAGCGCGTTTCCAGGCCCACCAGGCGCTCGCGCTCCGCCGTCAGCAGCGCGTCGGCGTCGACGCCGCGTTTGGCCGTGTCGATACCGATCGCGTCTTCACGCTTGATGATGCCCAGCTCCACTTCGAGCGCCTCGATGCGCTTGCGGCTGTCGTCCACTTCGGCCGGCGTCGCGTGCAGGCTGACCGCGACGCGCGCGCAGGCGGTGTCGATCAGGCTGACAGATTTGTCGGGCAGCTGGCGCGCCGGGATGTAGCGGTGACTGAGTTTGACGGCCGCTTCCAGCGCTTCGTCGAGGATCTGCACTTTATGGTGCTTTTCCATCGTCGAGGCGACCCCGCGCATCATCAGGATCGCGCGCTCTTCGCTTGGCTCGTCCACTTGAATCGACTGGAAGCGGCGGGTCAGCGCCGGGTCTTTCTCGATATGCTTCTTGTACTCGGCGAAGGTAGTCGCGCCGATGGTGCGCAGGGTGCCGCGCGCGAGCGCAGGTTTGAGCAGGTTGGCCGCATCGCCCGTACCTGCCGCACCGCCCGCGCCCACCAGCGTGTGGGTCTCGTCGATGAACAGGATGATCGGCGTCGCGCTGGCCTGCACTTCATCGATGACGGAGCGCAGACGCTGCTCGAACTCGCCCTTCATGCTGGCGCCGGCCTGCAAGAGGCCCACGTCGAGCGTCAACAGCTGCACCTCTTTCAGCGCGGGCGGCACGTCGCCGCGCGCGATGCGCTGCGCAAAACCTTCGACGACGGCCGTTTTGCCGACGCCCGCTTCGCCGATCATGATCGGGTTGTTCTGGCGCCGCCGCATCAGGATGTCGACCATCTGGCGGATCTCGTCGTCGCGCCCGACGATCGGGTCCATCTTGCCGCTGCGTGCCTGCTCGGTCAGGTCGACTGTGAACTTCCTCAGCGCTTCCTGCTTGCCCATGGCTGCCGGGGCAATGGCGCCCGAGGCTTCGCCAGGCGCAGCCCCGCCGCCACTGAAGCCGTCCGTGGCGACCAGCTTCGCTTCCGGCGACTCGCCCAGCAGCTTGTTGAAATTGTCGGACAGGTGTTCCAGCTTGATGCGCTCGAACTGCTTCGACATGGCGTACAGCGCGTTGCGCAGGCCATTGGTCTTGAGCAGACCGACAATCAAATGGCCGGAGCGGATCTGCGATTCGCCGAACATCAGGGTGCCGTAGACCCAGGCGCGTTCGACCGATTCTTCCAGCTGCGAGGACAGATCGGTGACGGAGGTGGAGCCGCGCGGCAGGCGGTCGAGCGCCGCCGTCAGGTCGCGCGCCAGCGTGGCCGTATCGATCTCGTAATGGCGGATGATGCGCACCAGGTCGGAGTCCTGCAGCTGCAGGATCTGGTGCATCCAGTGCACCAGTTCGACGTAAGGGTTGCCGCGCAGCTTGCAGAATACGGTGCTGCTTTCAATGGCCCGGTAACACAGGCTGTTCAGTTTTCCAAACAATGCTACGCGGCTGATGTCGGCCATGACTTCCCCTATTGGTTTTCTATTGATTGATGAAGCTTGCGGTACTGCTTTCCAGATTGACCGGATCGATTACCATCTGGTCGAGGTCGCGCTGCGCCGGCGCACTGGCCAGCCACGTACTCCAACCTACGCGAGTGGCGCCACCGAGGCGCAACGGCGGCAGCTGTTCTTTCTTGAGCACCAGCCGCACGTCCCAGTCGAGCGCCAGGCCGACATAATTTTTCACCCATGCCATCAGGCGTTGCATGCTCTCGCCGCCCGGCATGAAGCGCTGGTAGTCGGCGTAGTCCATCGGCCCGATCACGATACGAAACTTGTGCTGGCAATCCCACACGCTCGCGCCGAGCATCAGCGAGCTTCCCAGGCGGCCGCCGTCGCCGGCGAAACCGGGACGGCCGATGCGGCTGCGGATTTCCTCAGGCATGCGCATCCAGTGGCCAACGAACTGCTCGACGTGGATTGGCAGCTTGAAGTAGGCGCGCAGGATCGTCACCAGGCTCGATGCCGGCCGCGCCTTGTTGGCCAGCAGGCCGGCGAAATGCAGCTTGGCGAAGTCGCCGATGGCGTCGCGGTTACGCAGCGCCGGCGCGCCGATGCCGAACAGGCTGCCGACGAACGTCGAAAAGCGGTCGCCGTCGGCGCGGTCCAGGCTGATGACGGGTTCGGCCACGGCGCGCGCGCGATAGAACAGCGCCAGCATCCGGTGATGGAACACGTCGAGAAAGGCCAGCATGGTGCCGTCTCCGCCGTGGCGCAGGCGGTCGCGCACATACTCGGTGATGTGGGTCGGCATGGGGCCGTTCGCGCCCAGCAGGCCGAAGAAGTTGACGGCCAGGCGGGCGCGCGCTGCGCCATCGGCGCGCGTGAACTGGCCCAGCATGGTGGGATGAAAGATCAGCGCCGGGTCCTGGCCGAAGCGCGCCGCGTCGTCGCGCGGGCGCAGGGAGGCGCCGATGCGCGGCAAATCGGGCCGGGCGTTTTCCAGCAGGCGCAGCACCTGGAAAAAATCCATGCGCGCCGCCTGCGTCTCCAGCAGGAGTTCGAGTTCTACAGGATCGCGCATGTGCCCACCCTGGCCGGCCAGCGCATGATGTCACCGCGCCCGATGGTGCGCACGACCGTCTCCGTGAACGAGTTGATGGAGACGTATTGGGCAAAAAATTCGGACAGCACCGCGCCCAGCACGAACGGACCGGTGCCTTCGAACGCCGCGTCGTCGAGCGTGACGGTGATCTGGATGCCGCGCCCGACGGTGATGGGCCCGGGCGACGGCATGCGCCGCGTTATCGCCTTCGATGCGATCGAGCGCACGCCTTCGACCTGGCGCTGGGCATTCAGGTCGGTCGGATGGCAGTACAGCGCCAGCAACTCGCGCAAGGCGACGGCGCCATGCTGGGGATCGGTGTCGAGCAGCGAGAGGTAATTGAGCGACAGTTGATTAAGCAGGCGCCACGCCATGCTGCCCTCGGCGAACGAGGGAAGCGGCTGGCTTGGGCCAGCCACGCAGCGCACGCTGGTAATGGGCGCGCCGTTGTCCAGCAAAAAATCGGTCTTGCCGACGCCGACCGCCATCGCCAGCGGCAGGTCGCGGTTGGTGCACAGGACCGACAGGCCGAGCTGGCGCAGATCGGTGCTGTATGGCGCTTCGGCGGCATCGACGATGGCGATGAAGGTTTCGCTGCCGATGTAGCTCGAACGCGGACCGTCGCGGCGCTGGCGTTGCGACACCTGGCGCGCCTCGCGGCGGATCTGGAAAAAAGCCTGGTCCTGCTGGAGCGTGCCGATATCCTTGGCCGCGTAAAACGGCTGAAACGCCTGCTGCGCATCGGCGCCGGTGCCGTACGCCGTCACCGACGCGACCTGGAACACTTCGTAATCCATGGGCCGGGTGCGGTCGACCAGCACGTGGTATTCGAGCTGTTCGCCGGTGACGTTGATGCGGTCGGCGCGGCGCGGGAACAGATTGATGGCGGGGGTACAGTGCAAGGCGAAGTTGGAGGCATCGAGCGCTTTTTCCAGCTGCACGTCGGCGCGGTTCAGCAGGATCGTGATCTCGACTTCCCTGTCGGGGCACAGCCGCAGCGCGCCGCGCAGGCCGGCCAGCTCGACGAACTGGAAGCGCTGCGGAAAGGCGAAATACTCCTGCAGCAGCCGGTACCCCTGGAAGGTGCGTTCGCCGCTGGGCAGCAAGGATTCATGGTCGGCCAGGCCGACGGGGCGCAGCGCGTTTTTGGCAAGCAGGCGGTGCCAGGCGGCGGGGCGCGCCACCGGCGTCACCAGCACGCCTTCCACGCTGCCCAGCAAGCTCTCGAGGATCCGTACCGGCATCTCGTCGGCGCCGCGCAAGAACAGCGGCAGCGTGTCCAAGGGCAAATCCTGGAACGCGACGCCGCTGCTTTTCAGGCGCAGGCGCACGCCTGCCTTGACCGCCGGCGGCAGCTGAACGTTCAGGCCGGCCTGGCTGCCGCTGTGCGTGAAAAACTTCGCGTCCACCAGTTCGACCGGCCACAGCGTCACCTCGTGCGCCGTACGGAACTCGCAGGCAGTATTGTCGTTTTTTCCCAGCACGCTGCGCATGGCGCTGCCACGGGCCACCCGGTGGCCGCTGGCCAGGGCGGGGTTGGACAGGTCCGGCTGCAGCTGCACCACCGTCATCGACGGCGTCGGCGCCAGCAGATGCGGGTAGACCAGCTCGGACAGGTGCTGGGTAAAGCGCGGGAACTCGGCGTCGATCTTCATCTGCACGCGCGCCGCCATGAAACTGAAGCCTTCGAGGAGGCGCTCCACGTACGGGTCAGCGCATTCAAAAGCGTCCAGGCCCAGGCGCCCGGCTATTTTCGGAAACTCCTGTGCAAACTCGCCGCCCACTTCGCGCAGGTGCTGCAGTTCCTGGCTGTAGTAACGCAGGAAGCGCGGGTTCATTTTGTATCCCGTCCGTTGGTTTCGGATATGACGACGGCGCCGCGTTCCAGGTCCAGCTCGGTCTTCAGATACAGGCGCTCCGGATAGGGCTGCGCCCACAGGTCCGCTTCGATCTCAAAATCGAGCTTGTTTTCGCGCGTGTCGCTAGTGGCCATCGCCTTGACCGTGACGGTATTGCGTACCAGGCGCGGCTCGAAATCCCAGATCGCCTGGCGGATGCCGCGCTCGAGCGCGGTCACATCCAGGTTGGCCACGGCATTGCCGGCCAGGCCCGGCACGCCGTAGTTCAGGACCGAGTTGGCCAGGTGCGGCAAACGCGCTGTGGTAGTGACGGATAACAGATTGGTGGTGTTGAGCAGCCATGCGAGGTCACGCAGCACGCCATCGCGTAACGTGCGCAGCGACAGAACGCGCCGTTCACGCGGCTCCACCGTACTGGTCGGCTCGTCATCGCTGAGCCGGTCCAGCAAGGATGGCTGCAGGCGTTCGCGTGGCGCCAGTTCAGCCATGTTCGGCGGCGTCCGTAGCGGCGGCGACCGGTTCTTCAACCGCGTCGAATTCGATGACGCGCACATCCATCAGCGAATATTCGCCGGCGTCGGTCACCAGCATGCGCTGGCCCAGGCCATGGCTGCCGTGCGCGCCCTGGTCGATCCATTCGGTGCGGCGCCCGAGCAACAGCGCCTCGTCGGTGCTCGCCAGCGTATCGACATAACGGGTCGGAATCAGGCCGACCGTCTGGGCGCCATTGGTCCAGGTAAACGACGCCGGGGTCCACACGGTGTCGCGTAAATCGGTGGGCGCATCGAACTCGATGCTGCCGACGCGCTCCATCGGCACCCAGAAATAGCGGCCGTTAATGATCACTTCCAGTACCGGCCCGATACGCTGATCGGCATCGGCCAGCCATTCGAAGCGCTGGCCGTCGATGCTGCCGCCGCAGCTCGGCGCGGCATCGAACGCCTGGGTCCGCGCGGCGTCGGCGCGGACCGGGTCGCCGGCCGCGTCCAGTTTGATCGCTTCGAGCAGCAGCGCCATCCAGGCGGGCGGCTCGCCGAAGATCAGCGGCGCGTGCACCGCCTTGAAAATATCGCCACGCAGCGCTTCGCACTGAATCGCTTCGCGGTAGGTCTGCACCATTGGCAGGGTGGCCGCATCGAGTTCGCCGGCCACGTTCAATTGCGTCAAGGCGCGGTTCCACTGTCCCAGCACGCACAGCAACTGGAACAGGAAAATCCGGTATTTCGGGTTGGCGGCATCATTGCGCACCTGGTCTTGCAAGGCGGCCAGGGCGGCGGTCAACTTACCTTCTTGTATCAACGCTTGCGGATTCATGGATTTCCCTATTGTTCAATTCGGTGGGCGGCCGGCTATTGACCGATGACCGGCCGCCCACTTTCAACACGACGCCGCGTTACGCCGTGGCAGCGGTGCCTTCCGCGTTGCCGGCGATATCCCAGGCAAAGTCTTTCTTCGCGTCGCCTGCGCCGGCGCCGGTCTGCATCGTGTACGAGAACGTTACCTTGGCAAAATTGAGCGTCACGTTTTCCGTCAGGCGGTCTTCGCCACCGCTGCCGCCGGTCGACACCGACGTCACCATGACTTCTTCCAGAATAATGTTGATGTATGGAATCTGGCCGGCACCAGCCTTGCGGGCCATCAAGCTGACCTTCGGAATGTGCGTCCCTTTCGCCAAGTGAACCATCAGCGCATTGGTTGCCGAGTCGATGTACTTGGTGAACGACAAGTCCTGGAAGTTAGCCTTGCCGGCGCCGCCGCCTTTGCCCATATGAGTGGTGCCGGACTGCGACAGGCCCCAACTCCAGGCGAGCACGTCGATGTCCCCTTTTGCACCCTGGGTTTTGTCGGCCGATTCGCCCTTGATGCTGTCGCCCATGTTGATGTACATGTCTAATGCCATGATTTTCTCCTGTGTGCCGGCGCGACGCCGGCGGTTTTATATACAAACGAACGGGATCAGCCGGCTTTTGCCGACGGAAGTTTGGACACCAGCCGCAGCGACACGGTCAGGCCTTCGAGCTGGTAATGCGGGCGCAGGTAAAACTTGGAGGTGTAATAACCCGGATTGCCTTCGACTTCTTCCAGCACCACCTCGGCGGCAGCGAGCGGCTTGCGTGCCTTGGTACCTTCGCTGGAATTCTTCGGATCGCCGTCGACGTACTGGGTGATCCACTTGGTCAACCACCGCTGCATCTCGTCCTTCTCCTTGAACGAGCCGATCTTGTCGCGCACGATGCATTTGAGATAGTGCGCAAAGCGGCAAGTTGCGAACAGGTAGGGCAGGCGCGCGGCCAGGTTGGCGTTGGCGGTGGCGTCCGGATCGTCGTACTCGGCCGGCTTGTGCAGCGACTGGGCGCCCAGGAAGGCGGCGAAGTCGGTATTCTTCTTGTGGATCAGCGGCATGAAGCCGTTGGCGGCCAGCTCGGCCTCGCGGCGGTCGGAGATCGCGATCTCGGTCGGGCACTGCATGTCGACGCCGCCGTCGTCCGTCGGGAACGAGTGCACCGGCAAACCTTCGACCGCACCGCCAGACTCGATACCGCGAATGCGCGAGCACCAGCCGTATTCCTTGAACGAGCGGTTGATGTTCACCGCCATGGCGTAGGCCGCGTTAGCCCACGTGTAGTTCTTGCTGCCAGGCGCCGAGGTATCTTCCTCGAAATCAAACGCTTCGACCGGGTCAGTCTTGGCGCCGTATGGCTGGCGCGCGAGGTAACGCGGCATTGCAAGGCCGACGTAGCGCGAATCTTCCGATTCGCGGAACGAGCGCCATGCGGCGTGTTCCGGGGTCTGGAAAATCTTGGTCAGGTCGCGCGGATTGGCCAGCTCTTGCCACGAGTCCATCAGCATCACGGATGGCGCAGCAGCGGAGATGAATGGCGCGTGGGCGGCAGCAGCCACTTTGGCCATGCTCGACAGCAGCTCGACATCCGGTGCGCTGTTATCGAAATAGTAGTCGGCCACGATGGCGCCGAATGGCTCGCCGCCGAACTGGCCGAATTCTTCCTCGTACATCTTCTTGAA
>JAQGNM010000269.1 GCA_028291845.1 Massilia sp.
ATCTGGATCACGCCGCCCACCGCATCGGCGCCGTACAGGGAACTCAAGGGACCGTAGACGATCTCGATGCGGTCGATGGCGGTCAGCGGGATCGCGCTCCAGTTGGCCGCGCCCGTGGTCGACGAGCCGATGCGCACACCGTCGACCAGCACGATGTTCTGATTGCTGTTGGCACCGCGGATGAAGACGGAAGAACTGGTGCCGGCGCCGCCGTTGCGGGCGACCTCAATGCCGCGCTGGCGCTGCAGCAGGTCGATCACGGAACCGGCGCCTGATTCGGCGATCTGCCCGGCATCGATGGTAAGGCTGTCGCTGATGACGTCGGCCAGCGGCTGCGGGCTGCGGCTCGCGGTGACGAGGACAGTCGAGGAGGGGCTTGGGGCGGTTTCGGCGTGCACGCTCGGTGCGGCAATTGCGATTGCCAGCGACGCCAGGGCGGCGTGGCGGGAAGTACGTGAAGTCATGGTCATTTTCTGTAATAGGCAACCGGCCGACGTCCCCGTGGGCCAGATTGAACAGAAGAGAGATAAGGGAAACGCGACCAGGGACGGGCCGGCATGCCGGCATTTGTCCGTGTCGCACATCCCGTACGCTCACTTCCACCTGTCTTGGCCGGTATCCGGGCTGGCAGGTTAGACCATCTCACCTTCCCATGCGATCGAACGCACAGTGGTTGTCAAAGATGGTTTGTCACAGAGTTACGTTACTCATTGCTGTGACACCTGCTGACCGTTGCGGGGGCAGCACACGCGGGCCTTCAATCAATGAAAGCTTCGTGTTTCCCGTTTAACTGCGCGTCAGGACAGACGCGCGGGCACCAAAACGCCATCATTATACGGCCTGAATCGATTGCCGGCGCGGGCGGGTGGTCAGAATTGCAGCGTGAGGATGCCGCCATAGTCGATGCGGTGCGGCGTCGCGGCGGCATCGAGCGCCGCCGTTTCGATCGAATCGGTGCGGTTGAGCGCCGCCAGCAGCCGCATGGTGCCGGCATGGCAGACAACGATGGCGTCCGCCACCTGCTGGCGCTTGAGGGCGTCGAGAAAATCGGCGACGCGGCGCGCTGCTTGCAGCAAGCTTTCGCCGCCGCCCGGCACGTATCCGGCCAGGTCGGCCGCCCAGGCGTCGATCTCGGCGATGGGGATGTCGTCCCAGCGGCGCAGTTCCCAGGCGCCGAAATCGATCTCGGCCAGGCGCGCATCGAGCAGCGGGGCCGGCATGCCCAGTTGCGCCGCCAGCGGCGCGCTCAGCGCGGTGCAGCGTTGCAGCGGGCTGGAATAAACGGCTGTACCGGTGGCGCGCGGCAGCGATGTGGCCAACGCCGCAAGGACGGCGTCCAGCGCGGCCGGGTCGACCGGCACGTCGCTGCGGCCGTAGCACAGGCCAGGCGCGATGGCGGGCGCGGGGTGGCGCACGAGAGTCAGACGCATATTCATACGCATATCAGGCCAGCGCGCCATGACCGAGCGTGGCCAATATGCCGAGGTAGCTTGCTAGCTCGCTGGCCTGCTGCACCGCGCCCAGGCAGTCCCCCGTGTAGCCACCGATGCGGCGGGCGAACAGGCGCGCCAGCCAGAGCGTCGTCGCCAGCGCGGCCAGCGCACCGGCGGCGATCGCTGCCACGCTCAATGCGCCGCCTGCGATCACCGCACCGGTGACGATCAGGACGGTAGCGGCAGCGGTGGCGAATTCGCCGGCGCGCATGGTCTGCGCCAGCGGCTTGGCCTTGCCTTCCGCCCTGGCGTAATCCATACGCCAGATCAGCGCGCAGGCCAGCAGGCGCGATAATGGGTGGGCGACGAACAGTGCGCCGAGCAGCGCGGCCGGCGGCAGGTACGCCAGCGCCGTGCATTTCAGGCCCAGCATGGACAAAGTACCGATCGCGCCGTAAGCGCCGATGCGGGAATCTTTCATGATCTCCAGCACCCGCGTCGGGGTCATGCCGCCGCCAAAGCCGTCGCACATGTCGGCAAAGCCGTCCTCGTGAAAGGCGCCGGTGGCGTAGATGCCCGCCGCTGTGGAGAGCAGCACCGCGACCGGCGCCGGCAGCACCCGCGCAGCGAGCGCGTAGACCAGCGCCGCCAACGCTGCCACCACCACGCCGACCAGCGGAAAGTAGCGTGCGGCCTGGTTCAGCCAGGCCGCGTCAAAACCGACCCACGCGGGAATCGGCAGACGCGTGAAGAACTGCAGGGCGGTGAAGAACAGGCGTAGCTGGTGCACGGGACGCCTTCAGCCTTTTTTTTCGCTGACGCGGGCCGAGTCGAAGGTGGCCATATGAGCGAGGAAGTTGACCGCCGCTAGCAGCAGCGGCAGCGCGAGCGCACTGCCGGTACCTTCGCCCAGCCGCAGGTCGAGCTGCAGCAGCGGCTGCACGCCCAGCGCCTCGAGCAGTCGCTGGTGGCCGCTCTCGGCCGAGCAGTGGGCAAACACGCAGTAGTCGAGGATGGCCGGCTGCAGGCGGCTCGCCACCAGCAGCGCGCTGGTAACGATAAAGCCGTCGATAAGCAGGACTTTGCGCATGGCGGCGCCCTGCAGCATGGCGCCGGCCATCATGGCGATCTCCAGGCCGCCGAAAGTGGCCAGCACAGCGAGCGGCGCATCGACGCCCGCATGCAGGGCGACGGCGTCCTCGATGACCCGCTGTTTATGGGCGACGCCATCGGCCGACAGGCCGGTGCCGGCGCCCACGCACAACGCTACCGGGATGCCGGATAATTTATGCATCAGGGCGGCGGCGGCGGTGGTGTTACCGATCCCCATTTCGCCGAAGCCGACCACATTGCCCGGCACCGCGGCCGCCAGCGCCATGCCCGCTTCGAGTGCGGCGGCGCACAGGTCCGGGCTCATCGCCGGCGCCTTGGCGAAGTTGGCGGTGCCGTTGGCCAGCTTGCGGTCGATCAGGGCGCTGCGCTGGCCGAACTCGTGATTGACGCCGGCGTCGATCACTTGCAGATGGCAGCCCGCCTGCGCGGCGAACACGTTGATGGCGGCGCCGCCGGCCAGGAAATTTTCAACCATTTGCCAGGTGACGTCTTGCGGATAGGCGGAGACGCCCTCGGCGACGATGCCGTGGTCGGCCGCGAACACCAGGATGGCGGGCCGATCGATCGCGGGCGCAACGGTGTTCTGGATCAGGCCGATCTGCTTTGCCAGTTGCTCCAGCATGCCGAGACTGCCGAGCGGCTTGGTCTTGTTATCGATAGCGCTGTCGAGCTGGGCGGCGAGGGCGGGATTGGCGGTGGAGGCGAACTGGGGAATCATTGGCGGCGAGTGAATTAACACAATGGCTACAAAAACAGCGACTACGATAGCACAACGACATCGTCGAATTATTCCTTGCCTGTTGCATGCTGGTTTTGCTATAGTTCGCCTCCCCGAGAAATTGGTTAACAAAAACAAGAACTTGGGGCCGTTGTTGCTGACGGTGTTAAAAAAAGAGGTTGACGAAATTAGCGAAACGCTGCATAATCTCACCTCTCTGCTGCTTACGAACACAACGCTTCGAAACGCACAGACAGCAGTCCCGAACAAAGTTCTTTAACAATTAACAGTCGATAAGTGTGGGCGTTTGATGAAAGTGCCAGGACCTCGGTCTTGAATACTTAAATTATCAAATGTTCACAAAAAAGAAATATAGGCGCTTCGCAAGAAGTGGCCTGTCAGTATTTTGAGTGGGCGACTGTCGGAAACGACATTAAACAGAGATTGAACTGAAGAGTTTGATCCTGGCTCAGATTGAACGCTGGCGGCATGCCTTACACATGCAAGTCGAACGGCAGCGCGGGGCAACCTGGCGGCGAGTGGCGAACGGGTGAGTAATATA
>JAQGNM010000279.1 GCA_028291845.1 Massilia sp.
TTTACGGGCCTGCTGACCCTGGCCGACGCCATCAACCGCGCCGGCTCGACCGACCCGGAGGCGATCCGCAAGGCACTGGCCGCAACCGACATCCCCGGCAACAAGCTGATCATGCCGTGGAAGGGCATCAAGTTCGACGCCCAGGGCCAGAACATGTACAGCGCCGGCATCCTGGTGCAGATCATCGACGGCAAATACCATACCGTCTGGCCGTTCGACATCGCCACCACCGACGTGGTGTGGCCGATGCCGAAGTGGAACCAGCGTAAATAAAGAGTAAATAAGCCGCCGTTCAGACCGGCAAACGCAGCAGGGCCGGTGCCAGGCACGCGGCCGTGGAGGAAATACCAATGTCATTAGAAATACTCATGCAGGCGCTCGCGTCGGGCCTGCTGATCGGCCTGATCTACGCGCTGGTGGCGGTCGGACTGACCATGATCTTCGGCGTCATGGACATCATCAACTTCGCCCACGGCGAGTTCCTGATGCTGGGCATGTACGCCAGCTTCTGGATGTTTTCGCTGTATGCGTTCGACCCGCTGTTCACCTTGCCGCTGACGGCGCTGATGCTGTTCGCCGTCGGCGTGGTGGTCTACAAGCTGGTCATCAGCAAGGTGATTGCCGCGCCGATGGTGTCGCAGATGTTCTCCACGTTTGGCCTGATGCTGCTGTTCCGCGGTCTGGCGCAGTTTCTGTGGAAGCCGGATTTCCGCACCGTCGACGGCACCGTCGCCACCGGCAATGTGGTGCTGGGCAACATTCAGCTGGGCACGCCGCAGGTGGTGGCGGGGGTGGGGGCGGTGCTGGTCACCGTCGGCGTCTACCTGTTCCTGACCCGCACCCGGGTCGGCGCGGCGTTAGAGGCGACCGCCGCCGACAAGGAAGCGGCACGGCTGATGGGCATCGACTCGCAAAAGATGTTCGCACTTGCCTGGGGTATCGGCGCCGCCTGCGCCGGGGTCGCCGGCGGCCTGCTGTCGACCTTCTTTCCCATATTTCCGGAAGTGGGCGCCAATTTCATCCTGATCGCCTTCGTGGTGGTCAATCTGGGCGGCTTCGGCAGCGTCATCGGTGCGCTGGTGGCGGGCGTCCTGGTGGGGGTGGTGGAAGTGATGGGCGGCTTGCTGCTCGGGCCCGAATACAAGCTGGCCGTGGTGCTGGTGCTGTTTCTCGGCGTGCTGATGTTCCGCCCCCAGGGCCTGTTGGGCAAAGCCTGACATGCCGCCACTCGAAAGGAAAACCATGAAACCTGAATTCTCCGCCGCCGCGCCGCTGCCAACGCAGTCGGCGGGCGCCTTCGGCGGCGTTACGCGCGGCCTTTCGCGCGGCCAGATCGCCAGCGCCCTGGCGCTGCTGGCGGCGCTGCTGCTGCCGCTGGCCGTGCACAGCCCCGCCCATCAAAACATGGCCATCCTGGTGCTGATGGCGGCCCAGCTGGGCGTGGCGTGGAATATCGTCGGCGGCTACGCCGGCCAGGTCTCGCTGGGCCACGCGGCGTTCGTCGGCATCGGCGCCTACACCTCGACACTGATGGTCACCCTGGCCGGCGTCAACCCGTGGCTGGCCATGCTGGCAGGCGGCGTGCTGGCGGCGCTCCTGAGCGTGATAATCGGCTGGCCGTGCTTTCGCCTGAAAGGGCATTACTTCACGATGGCGACAATTGCCGTCGCCGAAATCGTGCAAATCGTTTTCACCAACTGGGAGTTCGCCGGCGCCGCCGTCGGCTTGACCATTCCCATGGATAAGCAGGGCTGGTCGGTGCTGATCTTCGCCGACAAGCTGCCCTACTATTACATCGCCCTGGGATTGCTGACGGTGACGTTGCTGGCCAATTACCTGATCGAGCGCAGCTACCTCGGCTACTACTTCCGCGCCATCAAGGACGAGCCGGACGCCGCCCGCAGCCTGGGCGTGAACCTGGCGCTGTACAAGCAGATCGCGTTTGCCGCCAGCAGCTTTTTCGCCGCCCTCGGCGGCAGCCTGTATGCGCAGAAGGAGCTGTACATCGATCCCGCCTCGATCCTCAACACCTCGCTGTCGATCAAGATGGCGCTGGTGTCGATCCTGGGCGGCATCGGCACCCTGTTCGGTCCCGTGGTGGGCGCAGCGGTGCTGACCGTGATCGACGAGGGCAGCCGCATGCTGTTCGGCGGCAGCGGCCGCGGCACCGACCAGATCATCTATGCGGTCCTGATCATCGTCATCGCCGTCTACTACCCGACCGGGGTGGTGGGCTGGGTACGCAACCTGGTGCGGCGCCGCCGCAACCGCAAGGCACGGGGAGAACAGGTATGAGCATGCTGCGGGTGGAAAACGTGAGCAAGCGTTTCGGCGGCATCGTCGCCAACCACGAAGTCTCCTTCGAAGTGGACGAGGGCCGCATCGTCGGCCTGATCGGTCCCAACGGCGCCGGCAAGACCACCATGTTCAACGCCATTGCCGGCTTCGCGCCGCCCACCTCGGGCGACATCTGGCTGGACGGGCGCAAGATATCGGGCATGACGCCGGAGCAGTGCGCGCGCGCCGGCATCGGCCGCACCTTCCAGGTGGCGCGCACCTTCACCAGCATGACCGCGCTGGAAAACGTCATGGTCGGCTGCTTTTTGCACGAGCGCAGTCAGTCGAAAGCGCGCGCCAGCGCCGAGCAACTGCTCGAATTCGTCCAGCTGGGGCGCTTTCGCGACCGCCCGGCCGCCAGCATGACCATCAGCGAACAGCGCCGCCTGGCGGTGGCGCGCGCGCTGGCGGTGCGTCCGCGCCTGCTGCTGATGGACGAAGTGATGGCGGGCCTGAACCCGACCGAGGTGCGCGACATGGTCGACGTGGTGCTGAAGATCCGCGGCATCGGCGTGTCCTGCCTGATCGTCGAACACGTGCTGGAGGGGATCATGCCGATCGCCGACGCCATCGTGGTGCTCGATTACGGCCGCAAGATCGCCGACGGCACCCCGGCGGAGGTGTCGGCCAACCCGCAAGTGATCGCGGCTTACCTGGGAGAAGAATGATGCTCGAAGTACGCAATCTGAAAGTGAGCTACGACGGCGTGCTGGCCATTTCCGATGTCAGCCTGAAGGTCGGCAAGGGCAAGCTGGTGGCCCTGGTGGGCGGCAACGGCAACGGCAAGTCGACCACCTTGCGCGCCATCGCCGGCTTGAACGCCTGCGAGGCCGGGCAGATCCATTTTCAGGGCGCCGCCATCGACAAGGTGCCGGCGCACCGGCGCGTGCCGATGGGCTTGTCGCTGGTGCCGGAAGGGCGCCGCCTGTTCGCCCGCCTGACGGTCGAGCGCAATCTCGAACTGGGCGCGTATACCCGCGACGACCGCGCCGAAGTGGCGGCCTCGGTCGAGCATATCTACAGCCTGTTTCCGATCCTGAAAGAGCGCCGCCGCCAGCTGGCCGGCACCATGAGCGGCGGCGAACAGCAGATGCTGGCGATCGGCCGCGGCATGATGAGCAAACCGACCTTGCTGCTGCTCGACGAGCCGTCATGGGGCATCGCCCCGAAGTTCGTCACCAAGGTGCTCGACACCATCAAGATGGTCAACCAGCAGGGCGTATCGGTGCTGCTGGTCGAACAAAGCCTGCACAAGGCGCTGGCGATCGCCGACTACGGCTACGTCATCCAGACCGGCCGCATCGTCATGGAAGGCGCCGGCCAGGAACTGCTGCACAACGAAGACATCAAGAAAGCCTACCTGGGATTATGAACATGATCGAACCATACAGCCCCGACGCGCTGAGGGCCCTGTGCCGCAGCGGCGAATTCACCGGCCCGACCGCCGGCCACGCGCCCGGCTACGTGCAGGCCAACATGCTGATCGTGCCGCGCGAAGCGGCCTACGATTTCCTGCTGTTTTGCCAGCGCAATCCGCGCCCCTGTCCGCTGGTGGAAGTACTCGACGCCGGCAGCTGGCGCCCCCGCTGCGCCCCCGGCGCCGACATCCGCTCCGACCTGCCGGGCTACCGCGTCCACCACCTCGGTCAGGCGCCCGAGGAAGTGCACGACATCACCCGCTACTGGCGCGACGACCTGGTGACATTCCTGATCGGCTGCAGCTTTTCCTTCGAAGAGGCGCTGATCCACGCCGGCATCGCGCTGCGCCACATCGACCAGCGGCGAAACGTCGCCATGTACGCCACCAATATCCCCTGCCAGGACGCCGGCCGTTTCAAAGGCAACATGGTGGTGAGCATGCGACCCATCAAGGCCGCCGACGTCTCCCGCGCGGTCGAGATCACCGCCCGCATGCCGCACGTGCACGGCGCCCCGGTCCACATCGGCCAGCCGCACGTGATCGGCATCGCCGACCTGGCGCGGCCCGACTTCGGCGACGCCGTCGAGCTGATGGACGACGAGGTGCCGGTGTTCTGGGCCTGCGGCGTCACGCCCCAGCAGGTGGCGCGCCAGAGTGCTCTGCCGTTCTATATCAGCCATTCTCCGGGTAAGATGCTGGTTACCGACGCCAGGACCGATTGAGGCCGGGCGCGGATTGGAATCTGGAGAAGCAATGAGCAAGGAAAAAACCAAGGCTGCCGCTGCTGGTGCCGCGCCAGCCGACGTGCCGCCCGCCAGGCCGAAGGTGCCGATCGTCTCGTCGGCCCACCTGGCGGCCGGGCGCAGCGCCGAATTGAGCGAGTTCGAATTCGGCATGATCATCGCCGGTAACGCCTTCACGCGCTGGGCGGTGCGCTGCATGTCGGCGGCCGGGGTGAAGGACATGACCAGCACCGATGTGCTGGTGCTCCATCACATCAACCATCGGGCGCGCGAAAAAAAGCTGGCCGATATCGCCTTCATCCTCAACATCGAGGATACCCACATCGTCAACTACGCCCTCAAGAAGCTGCAGTCGCTGGGTCTGGTGCACGTCGAGCGGCGCGGCAAGGAAGTACTGTACTCGACCAACGAGGCCGGGCAGGAGCTGTGCAAGCGCTATTACGAAATCCGCGAACAGGTGCTGGTGTCGGCGCTGACCGGCGACGGTACCGAAACGTTCGAGCTCGGTGAACTGGCGCGCTTCCTGCGCATGCTCTCCGGGCTGTACGACCAGGCCGCACGCTCGGCCAGTACGATGTAGGTCGCTTCACCAGCTTCTCGCAACCAGCTTGCGCTCACCGCGCGGCGCAAGGCCGCGCGCTTCTTTTCATTTCCCCGTTTTTTCGCAGTCCGGCACCATGCCGGTGCATGCGCTCGTGCAGATAAATCGTCAAAACAGTGCGTATGTTTTGTGCGCATTTCCAACGATAAGTTATCAACGATTCGTTGACAACATGCGATTTTGAAACCTACTATGTGTCATCCAATTCACCTTCCGGAGGCCAGGATGAAATCGCCGCAGCACACCATCGCCCGCCGCCTGACCTTCGGCTTCGGCCTGTTGGCCGCCTTGATTGTCGCGGTAGCCGCCACCGGCGCCACCCAGACCGGCCGCATCGCCGACCGCATCGGCCAGGTCAACCAGGACTACTATCCGAAGACCGTGCTTGCCGACGCCGTCAAGTCCAACCTCAACCTGATCGAGCGCGACATCCGTAACCTGCTGTTCGTTACGGTGACGGCCGATGTCGAGCGCGAGCTGGCGGCCATCGCCACGGCGCAGGCGGCCATCGGCCGTGACCTCGAGCGCTTCGCCCGGCTCGATGGCAAGGACGCCGGCGCCGCCGCAGGTACAGGCGCCAAAAGCGAAAGCAGCCAGCTGCTGGCCGCGGTGACGGCGGCGCGGCGCGCCTACCAGCCGGCGCTGGACGGCTTCCTGCAACTGGTGAAAAACGGCGAAGTAGAACAGGCGCGCGACCTCAACCTGCCCGACATGGCGCCGCTGCAGCAGCGCTACTTCGCCGCGCTCGACCAGCTGATCGCCTACCAGGGCCGGCAGATGGACGCCGCCGGCCGCGCCGCCGAACACGAGGCGACGCTGGCGCGCACGGTGATGCTGGCGCTGGCGGCAGTGGCCATCGCGCTGGCGCTGGCGGTCGGCTTGAGTATCACCCGGCGCATCGCCGGACCCCTGCGCGAAGCGGTGGCGCTGGCGCGGCGGGTGGCCGACGGCGACCTGTCGACCCGCATCGGCGTGGCCGGCGGCGACGAGACGGGCCAGTTGCTGGCGGCCCTGGCCGACATGAACGACAGCCTGGCGCGCACGGTCAGTGAAGTACGTGGCGGCACCGAGGCGATCCACCTGGCCTCGCGCGAAATCGCCAGCGGCAACGCCGAACTGTCGGTGCGCACCGAGGCGCAGGCAGCCTCGCTGGAACAGACTTCACGTACCCTCGATCAGCTCACCGACGGCGTGCGCGCCAACGCCAAAAGCGCCGCCCAGGCGCAGCAGCTGGCCGCCGCCGCCAGCGACATCGCCGGCAGCGGCGACGCCATGGTGGCGCGCCTGACCGACACCATGCAAAACATCGCCCAGGCGGCAGGGCGCATCGCCGACATCACCGGCGTCATCGACGGTATCGCCTTTCAGACCAACATCCTGGCGCTGAACGCCGCGGTGGAGGCGGCGCGCGCCGGCGACCATGGCCGCGGCTTCGCGGTGGTGGCCAGCGAAGTGCGCACCCTGGCGCAGCGCTCGGCGGTGGCGGCGCGCGAAATCCGCCTGCTCACCGGCGACTCCTCGGCCAAAGTCGAAGAAGGCAGCCGCCTGGCCGCCGATACCGGCGCCACCATGCGCCGCATGCTGGGCGCCGTGCAGGCCTTGACCCAGGCGATGAACGACATCGCCGCCGCCAGCGAGCAGCAGCGCGGCGGTATCGAGGACGTCAACGGCGCGCTGGTGCACATGGACGGCATGACCCAGCAAAACGCCGCCCTGGTCGAGGAAGCGGCGGCCGCCGCCGCCAGCTTGCAGCTGCAGGCGGAAACGCTGAGCGAAGCGGTGGCGGTGTTCCGGCTGGCGGGGCACGAGGTCGAAGTGGCCGCGCCGCGGCCGCGCGCCGCCCCGAGGCATGCCAGCCTGCCCGCGCCGGCGCCTGCGCCGGCACCTGAATACGTATCACAGCAGTAAGCAGTGTCCGCAGTGTCCGCAACACCCGTCGCATCCAACCAAAACTACAGGGGAAACAAATGAAAAGAACTACCGCAGCATTGTCCATCTTCGCCGCACTGTGCGCGGCGTCGAGCGCCGCGTCGGCGCAGTCGAACGTCACCATTTATGGACTGGTCGATGTCGCCCTGGTACGTGAAAGCGGCGGCGCCGTGGCTGGCGGCACCAAGATCACCAGCGGTGTCGGCGCCGGCTCGCGGCTGGGCTTCAGGGGCACGGAAGATCTGGGCAACGGCCTGTCGGCCCTGTTCCTGCTGGAGAACGGCTTCCAGGCCGATACCGGCGCCATGGGGCAGGGCGGCCTGCTGTTCGGCCGCCAGGCCTACGTCGGCCTGCAGAGCAGCAGATTTGGCATGCTGACCCTGGGCCGCCAGTACACCCCGCAATACCTGGCGGTGGCGGCGATCGATCCCTTCGGTTCCGGCTACGCTGGCGACACCAAGAACCTGATCACGGCAACCGGCAACGGCACCAGCCGCATGGACAATACCGCCAAGTACATCTCGCCGACCGTGTCGGGCGTGGTGGGCGAACTGGTCTACGCGCCCGGCGAAGTGGCCAACGACAGCAAGGCCGGCCGCCAGTTCGGCGGCGGCCTGACCTGGCGCGGCGGCCCTGCCATGCTGCGCCTGGGCTACCACAACCGCAACAACGACACCGCAACCGTGAAGACCAACAGCAACGCGCGTAATCTGGTGGCCGGCGGCACCTATGACATCGGCACCAACCGCATCCACCTCGCGTATGTGGTCAACAAGGGTCTCAACAGCGCACTGCCGCGCAACGCCGCCAATCCCTACGGCTACGCCACCGCACCGGTGCCGTCGCTCGACAGCCGCGACCTGCTGCTGGGCGTGACCTTGCCGTTCGGACCGCACAGCGTGCTGGCGTCGTACATCGACAAGAACGACCGCACCCGCTTCGACCAGGACGCCCACCAGCTGGCGCTGGGCTACAAATATGCCGTGTCGAAGCGCACCGAACTGTACGCGGTGTACGCGAAGATTTCGAATCAGCGCGGCGCCGGCTACACTGTCGGTAGCGCGATCGAAGGCGGCACCGGCAACCGCGCGCTCGACCTCGGTATCAAGCACGCGTTTTAAGTTTGAAAGTAAGCGGCCATTGCCGCTTCTTCAATAGTCGGGCTTGCTATAATGCCCGCGCAAACTTTTGGAGCGGCAATGGAACGGCGACACACGACATCCGACCGCCTGGTGGTGCTCGATACCGAGACCACCGGGCTCAATCCCCGCACGGGCGACCGCATCATCGAAGTCGGTTGCGTCGAACTGCGCAACCGCATGTTGACGGGTAATAATTTTCATCGTTACATCAACCCGGAGCGCGATTCGGAAGAGGGCGCCCTGGCGGTCCACGGCCTGACCACCGAGTTCTTGCGCGACAAGCCGAAATTCGTCGAGATCGCCGAGGAATTGCGCGAATACATACGCGGCGCCGAGGTCATCATCCATAACGCCCCGTTCGACCTGGGCTTTTTGAACCACGAATTCAAGCTGCTGGGCCTGCCCACGTTCACGGAACACTGCAGCGGCGTCATCGACACCCTGGTGCACGCCAAGGAACTGCATCCCGGCAAGCGCAACTCGCTCGACGCCTTGTGCGACCGCTACGGCGTGTCCAATTCGCACCGCAAGCTGCACGGCGCGCTGCTCGATGCCGAACTGCTGGCCGACGTCTACCTGTCGATGACGCGCGGCCAGAATTCGCTGTCGATGTACATGGAAGAGGAAGTCGCCACCGGCGTCGCCGTGCTCGAAGCGGTGCCGCTGGCGCAGATCATCGTCCTTGCCGCCAACGACAGCGAAACCGCCGAGCACGAAGCGCTGCTGGCCGGCCTCGACAAGGCGGTCAAAGGCACCTGCATCTGGCACGCCTACGCCGCCGCCTGATTACTGCAACGCAGTGCTGCAACATTGTTGTTGGCAGAATTGCCCGCGGTATGCGATAATTCGCCCCGCTTCGGGAGGTTAGCTCAGGGGTAGAGCACTGCATTCACACTGCAGGGGTCGCAAGTTCGAAACTTGCACTTCCCACCAAAATTCGTTGGAAATCAAAGGCCTGCAACTTGCGTTGCAGGCCTTTTTTACATTTTAGACAAAAGTACGGAAAGTACGGAAAACTGCGTCGGAAGTCGGCGGACTTACATGGACAGAGCGAGT
>JAQGNM010000340.1 GCA_028291845.1 Massilia sp.
TCGACCGGCGCCGACTTGAACGGCAAGGCGGCGCAGGATGCCGCGCGCCAGATCCGCGAGCGCCTGGCCGCCTTTGCTGTAACGCTGCACGGCGGCGACGTCGGCCAGGTGCGCTTCGCCGCCGACCTGGTCCACGTCAATGGCCACCAGTTGCGCTTTCCCGAATTGGTCATGAAGGCCTACCTGGCGCGCGTGCAGCTGTGGTCCGACGGCTTTTATGCCACCCCCGGCCTGCACTGGGACCCGAAGACCATGAACGGCAAGCCGTTTTCGTACTTCGCCTACGGCGCCGCGGTGTCCGAAGTGGTGGTCGATACCTTGACGGGCGAATGGAAACTGGCGCGCGCCGACGTGCTGTACGACGCCGGCAAATCGCTCAACCCCGCCATCGACATCGGCCAGGTCGAAGGCGCGTTCATCCAGGGCATGGGCTGGCTGACCACCGAGGAGCTGTGGTGGAACGCCGGCGGCAAGTTGATGACCCATGCGCCGTCGACCTATAAAATTCCCGGCGTGTCGGACTGCCCGGACAATTTCACGGTACGGCTGTACAACAACAGCAACGTCACCGACAGCATCCACCGCTCGAAGGCGGTCGGCGAGCCGCCGCTGCTGCTGCCGTTTTCGGTGTTTTTTGCGATTCGCGACGCCATTTCGGCGCTCGCCGATCACCAGGTCAATCCGCCCCTGAACGCGCCCGCCACCAGCGAGGAAATCCTCAGGGCGGTCAATTTTGTAGAGGCGGCAAGGGCGTCATGATCGACGAATGGAAGCTGGCGGCCGGCGTTCCCGCCGTGCTGGTGACGGTGGCGATCGGCGAAGGTTCGGTGCCGCGCGGACCGGGCACCCGCATGATGGTGGCCGCCGACAGTTTTGCAGGCACCGTCGGCGGCGGCCACCTCGAATTGCGCGCCATCGAGATCGGCCGCGCCATGCTGGCGGACGGCCGCGCGCGCCACTTCGAGCGCTTTGCGCTGGGGCCGAGCCTGGGCCAGTGCTGCGGCGGCGTGGTGCACCTGGCGTTCGAACGCTTCGATGCCGCCCAAGCGCGTTTGCTGGACGCGCGCCGCGGTCAGGACAGCTGGCGCCTGGTCGCAATCGACGGCGCGCCGGACGTCTGTTTGTTCGACGGCGATGGCGTGCAGCTGGCCGGAGCGGCTGGCGCACCGCCGTTCGACCGCCAGCTCGGCAGCCACATGATGGCTGCCGCCGACGGCCGCCGCTACCTGGTGGCCAAGGTCGAAGCGCCGCGCAATCACCTGATGCTGTTCGGCGCCGGCCACGTCGGCGCGGCGATCATCCGCGCCATGGCGGCCTTGCCGTGCAGCGTCACCTGGGTCGACGAACGGGCCGACATGTTCCCGCCCGAGGTGCCGGCCAACGTCACGGTGGAAGCGGCCGACGCGCTCGACGACCTGGCGGCGCTGGTGGCGAACGCGCCCGATGGCGCCAGCTACCTGGTGATGACCCATTCGCATGCGCTCGACCAGAGAGTTGTCGAGGCGATTCTGGCGCGGCACAATGTCGGCTGGTTCGGCCTGATCGGCTCGAACACCAAACGCACGCAGTTCGAGCGGCGCCTGCTGGCGCGCGGTTTTGACCAGGCACGCATAGCCGCCATGGCCTGCCCGATCGGCCTGCCCGGCATCACTGGCAAGGAGCCGGCCGTGATTGCCGCCTCGGTGGCGGCGCAATTGCTGATGCTCTGGCAAAGCGCCGCGCAGTCACCATCGGCGAAAACAGCTTCAATTAATATTCAACTGGTCGGCTCCGCCACCTGACAGAAAGACCCCGATGTCCATAGCACCGAGCAATTTGCGGGCCTACCGTGCCAGCCTGCTGCACTTCCACGCCGATCCGGCGTTCGCCGAAAACGCCTATGCCTGGCACGAAGACGGCTTGTTGATCGTCGACGGCGGCGTGGTCATCGCCTGCGGCGACTACGACGCCCTCAAGCCGACTTTGCCGGCCGGCGCCGACGTCGTCGATTACAGCGGCAAGATCATCTGCCCCGGCTTCATCGACACCCACATCCACTTCCCGCAGACCGACATGATCGCCTCGCCGGCGCCGGGCCTGCTGCCGTGGCTCGACAGCTATACTTTTCCCACCGAGCGCAAGTTCGACGATGGCGCGCACGGCCGCGAAGTGGCCGACTTCTTTCTCGATCAGCTGATGCGAAGCGGCACCACCACGGCGATGGTTTACTGCACCGTGCATAAGGAATCGGTCGACGCTTTTTTCGGCGCCAGCGAAGCACGCGGTTTGCGCATGGTGGCTGGCAAGGTGCTGATGGACCGCAATTGCCCCGACTTTTTGGCCGACACCGCCGCCAGCGGCGCGCGCGATTCCGAGGAACTGATCGAGCGCTGGCACCACCGCGGCCGTTTGCAGTACGCCATCACGCCCCGCTTCGCGCCCACCTCCAGCGAAGCGCAGCTGGCCGCCACCGGCGAGCTGGCGCGCGCCTGGCCCGACACCTATATCCAGACCCACGTGTCGGAAAATTGCGACGAGTGTAACTGGGTCAAGTCGCTGTTCCCGGCCTCGCACAGCTACCTCGACGTGTACGATCACTACGGCCTGCTGCGCCCGCGCGCCATGTACGGCCACTGCATCTGGCTCGACGACGATGATTTCGCCCGCATGGCCGACACCGGCGCGGCGGCGGCGGTGTGCCCGACCTCCAACCTGTTCCTCGGCAGCGGCCTGTTCGACTTCGAGCGCGCCGATGCCAAAGGGGTGCTGCTGTCGCTGGCCTCCGACGTCGGCGCCGGCACCAGTTTCTGCATGCTGCAGACGATGAACGAAGCTTATAAGGTGGCGCGCATGAAGGGCAGCTACCTGCCGGCGCTGCGCATGTTTTACATGGCCACCCTGGGGGCGGCGCGCGCCATGCGGCTCGAAGGCACGATCGGCAATTTCGCGCCGGGCGTCGAAGCCGATTTTCTCGTCCTCGATCCGCGCGCCACGCCCTTGCTGGCGCGCCGCAGCGGCGAATGCGACAACCTCGAGGAATTGTTGTTCGCGCTGGCCTTGCTGGGCGACGACCGCGCAGTGGCCGCCACCTATTCGGGCGGGCGCCTGCAATGGGATGCGGCGGCGTCCTGAAGCGCCGCGCATTGCCAATCCGGCATGAAGACTATAAAGTAGCCGCGACCGGACTATTTAACACTTCACCGAAAGATTGACCATGCAGATTCGATCGCGCCTGGTGCTGGCCTTGCTGGCCGCTGCCGCCGCCTCCGCCCAGGCCAAGGGACCCGTCACCGCCAACGAGGCGGCCACCGCCCGTTATTTTGCCCAGCTGGTCGGCGGCAAGCATGCCCAGCAATCGGCCTTGACGATGTTCTTCTCGCAAATGCCGAAGGGCGGCGATCTGCACCACCATTACTCGGGCGCTTTATATGCCGAGCAATACGTCGACTTTCTCGACAAGCAAGGTTTGTGCGTCAACAAGCTCACCTACCGCATCGAAACCGACAAGAAAATCATCGATGCCGAACGCGCGTTGCCGGCGCCCCAGCGCAATTGCCTGTCCTCGGGCGAGCTGTACGCCGACGACCACAGCTATCGCGAAGTGCTGCAGCGCTGGTCGAGCAAGGATTTCGACAACCACGGCGCCATCCAGCCGCCGCCGGACCGCCAGTTTTTCCAGACTTTCGGCTATTTCGGCCCGGTCTCGAACGCCAACTTCGCCGAGGGCTTGCAAACGCTCAAGCAGCGCGCCGTCGCCGAGAACGTCAGCTATATAGAAACCATGTTCAAGCTGGCGCCGTTCAAGGGCGACAAGGCGTTCGACGACGCCGCCTGGAAAGCCGCCAACGATGACGCCGCCTTCGACGCCTTGTTGCGCCAGCAACAAAGCGCGCTCGAGCAGGATGCCGCATTTAATGGCAACGTGAAAGATTACGTCGCCAGGATCGAGTCGGCCGCCGCCGGCATCGACGACGCCGAGTTCACCATGCGCTACCAGGCTTACGTGCTGCGCCTGCTGGGTCCGTCGCAAGTGTTTTCCTCGATGGTGGCCGGCTTCAAGGCAGTCGGCCAAAGTCCGCTGATCGTCGGCGTCAATATTGTCGGGCAGGAAAGCCAGATGGTGTCGATGCGCGATTACGCCTTGCACATGAAGATGTTCCGCTTCCTGAAAAAACAATATCCGAACGTCAAGGTCGCCCTGCATGCGGGCGAGCTGGCGCTGGGCGACGTGCCGCCGGAAGGTTTGAAGTTTCATATCGACCAGGCGGTCAACGTCGCCATGGCCGACCGCATCGGCCACGGCATCGACCTGGCCTACGAGAAAAATGTCATCGCGCTGCTCAAGAAGATGAAGGAGGCCAGGGTGCCGGTGGAAATCAACCTGACCAGCAACGGCTTCATCAGCGGCGTCAGCGGCGACAACCACCCGGTCACCCTGTACCGCAAGTTCGGCGTGCCCTTCGTCATTTCCACCGACGACGCCGGCGTCACCCGTCACGATCTGTCGCATGAATACGTGTTGTTCGCCAGCCGCTATCGGCCCGATTACGCCGAAGTCAAACGCTTGTCATACGCCAGCATCGAATACGCCTTTTTGCCGGCCGCGCAGCGCGCCCGCCTCACGGCCCAGCTCGATCAGCGTTTTGCCCGCTTCGAATCCGTCATGGCCGGCTTGACCGCGGGCAGCATGTCGCAGCCCTTCAAGCAGCGGAAATAAACGCGGCAGAATATTGCGGTTTTATGAGCCGCAAGTTGCGACGATACGCGCCGCCACCCACTTCGACGGGTCGCGGCGCGTAATCGTTTGCGCATATCTATATGTCATCAGTGTGGTCATTGCGCTACACAATCGCGCCTCTCTGCGTCGCCGTGGCGATTTTCCTACTTAAAGGATTTCTATGCAGAACGCCTCACTTATAATCGCCCTCACCGCAGCGCAGCACGCTTGAGAGTGACAAGAAGAATGGCAGGTCGTTTTCACACGGATTTATAGCAGATACCTATAAATCGCTAAAGGAAAACGTATTTGTGTCACCTTATCCATTCATGCATAGTTGCCTGATAGAAGCACAAAAAGACAACACTTTTGAACAATAAACATCGATGTCATGAAGGTGACATGGGTGCCGGACATGCTGATGTCCGCCGCAAAAGTGTTGTCGATAGATGGTTTTAGCAACAGCAGCAAAAAAGGGCGCCGGCAACGGTGATCCGTACAACTATTAGTCTTTTTTGGGGTAATCAAATGATCATTCATAAACGGATCCAGCTGACCAAGATGGCGCTTGCGCTGTCGATCGCGCTGGCCACTGCGCCTGCGTTCGCGCAAAACACGACCTCGGCTATTGCCGGTCGCATTTCGGGCGCCGACGGCAAACCGGCTGCTGGCGCAACGGTCCAGATCGTTCACAACGAATCAGGTTCGGTCAGCACCGTCACCACCGACGCCGAAGGCCGCTACAATGCGCGCGGTCTGCGTACCGGTGGTCCGTTTACGATCACCATTACCAAGAACGGTATTTCGGAAAAGCGCACCGACGTCTACACCCAGTTGGCTGAAACCGCCGCTGTCGACGCCACCCTGGGCGCGCAAGTGCAGACCGTGACCGTGACCGGTTCGGCCAACCGCTCGGAGAAGTTCTCGCGCAACACCATGGGTTCGGGCACCAGCATCGGCGCCACCGAACTGGCCACCCAGGCATCGATCAACCGCAACCTGCAGGATTACGCCCGTGCCGACCCGCGCGTGTCGCAGACCGACAAGGAACGCGGCGAAATCTCCGTAGCCGGCCAGAACTCGCGCTATAACACCCTGACCATCGACGGCGTCGCCGTCAACGACACCTTCGGCCTGGAAGCGAGCGGCTCGCCGACTTCGCGTCAGCCGATCTCGATCGAAGCGATCCAGTCGGTGCAGGTTAACGTCGCCAACTACGACGTCACCCAAAAAGGCTACACCGGCGCCAACATCAACGCCGTCACCAAATCCGGTACCAATGACTGGAAGGGCGGCGTCTACTACGTCACCCGTGACGACCGCCTGGTAGGCGACCGCTACAATGCCACCGCCGACACCTACACCGCGGCGCCTGCATTTGAAGAAAATACCAAGGGCGGCTATGTCAGCGGCCCGCTGATCCAGGACAAGCTGTTCCTGTTCGCACTGGTGGAAGAAACCAAGAGTTCGCGCTCGGCGCCTGAATTCGGTCAACTGGGCAGCAGCGCCGGCACCACCGTCGCCATCACCCAGTCATCGATCGACAGCGCCCGCAACATCGCGCAAACCAGATACAACACTGACATCGGCACCACCGCCGTACCGGCTGGTAACAAGTTTGTCTCGCGCGAGCAGATGTTGAAGGTCGATTACAACATCAACGACAACCACCGCGCCAGCGTCCGTTACGCCAAGACCTCGCAAGCAGATCCGATCTACACCGGCTTCTCGTCGACCGGCGTCGGACTGTCGTCGCAGTTCTACAACCAGGGCAAGAGCATCGAGACCATCGTCGGCCAGGTGCTGTCGGACTGGACCCCGAACTTCTCGACCGAGTTCAAGTATTCGACCCGCGACTACGATTCGGTGCCGACCAACACCGTGCGTACGCCAGCGATCTCGCTGCAATTTTCCGGTCCGCTGCCTGCAGGCGCTCCGGCCGGCCTTCCGGTAGGCAATCGCTTCATCAACTTCGGCACCGAGTCGAGCCGCCACCTCAACGTGCTGCGTACCGATACCCGCGACATCTACCTGGGCGGCACCTACACGGCTGGCGATCATGAGATCAAGTTCGGCGGCGACAACACCCGCAACACGATCTACAACGCCTTCCTGCAGAACATCAACGGCAACTACACCTTCGGTTGCCGCGATGATGTGTCCTACGCGTCGTTCGCCTCGACCGGCTTCACCTGCGCCCGCGGCACCACCGCGCAGATCGAAGCGGCGGTCCTGGAGAACTTCTCGCGCGGCCGTCCTTTGTCGTACACCTTGCAGCAGGCTGTTGCCGGCGGCACGCTCGACAATGCCGTCGCCAAGTTCACGCTGAAGAACACCGGCCTGTTCCTGCAAGACACCTGGAACGTCAGCAAGGCGCTGACCATTACCGGCGGCGTGCGTATCGACTACAACGACGTCGATGGCCGTCCGCTGCGCAACAGCGCCGCTGCAGCGCCTCTGGTCGCAGGCAATCCGGCCACCGGCGTGCGTCAATCCGGCGGCTTCGGCTACGACAACACCCAGACCATCGACGGCACCAAGCTGGTACAGCCGCGCGTCGGCTTCAACCTGAAACTGCCAACCGAGCGCACCATGCAGGTTCGCGGCGGCGTCGGCCTGTTCCAGGGCGCTTCGGCAGCCGTGTGGATGTCGAATCCGTTCTCGAACCCTGGCGTTGCCAGCCGCATCATCAACTGCTCCGGTACCGGCGCCACCAAGTGCCCGACCACCGACAACACTTTCAGCATCAATCCTGATGCCCAGCCAAACGTCGCCGGCGCGACGCCAGCAGCGAACGTCGACTTCCTCGACCCAAGCTTCCGTCAGCCATCGGTCTGGAAAGCCAACATCGCTTTCGACACCGAACTGCCATGGTACGGCGTGGTGTTCTCGGCCGAGTACTTGAAGACCAAGAACAAGGACGCGATCTACTACGAAAACCTGAACCTGGGCGCACCGACCCGCATCGGTACCGACGGCCGTAACCTGTACTACAACGCCGGCGGCTACCAGGCCAGCTGCTACACCGCTGCCAATGGCACTGTGACGATCACCTCGAACTGCGTGACCAGCAAGGCGCTGTCGAACCTGAGCTACGGTAACGTCATGCTGGCCAAGGACACCAGCCTGGGTGAAGCCAACGTCGGCACCATCTCGTTCTCGCGTCCTTTGACCCGCGGCTTCGGCTGGTCGGTCGCCGCCACCAAGACGACGTCGACCGAAGTATCGTCGCTGACCTCGTCGGTATCGACCTCGAACTGGAACGGCCGCTCGGTGTTCAACCCGAACGAAAACATCGCCACCAACTCGAGCTACCTGGTAAAAGACCGCATCAACGCGCTGGTCAACTTCCAGAAGAAGTTCTTCGGTACCTACAACACCCGTTTCGGCATGTTCTATGAAGGCCGTTCGGGCAAGCCTTACAGCTGGACCGTGAACAATGACTTGAACGGTGACGGCCTGGGCGGCAACGACCGCATGTACATCCCGCGCGCTTTCGGTTCGGGCGACGTGCTGTTCTACGGCGATAGCGCCACCAGCCATGTCAACGAGCAGAAGTTCTGGGACGTGGTCAATGCCAACAAGGTGCTGCAGCGTTCCGCTGGCGGCGTGGTCGGTCGTAACACCGACTTCGCACCATGGACCAACAGCATCGACCTGCGCGTCAGCCAGGAAATTCCAGGTATGTTTGCCCGCAACAAGGCAAGCTTCACCCTGGATATCCTCAACTTCGGCAACCTGCTGAACAAGAAATGGGGCCGTATCAACGAAGTCGGCTTCCAGTCCAACGGCGGTCTGGCACGCAGCTTTGTCGACTACGTCGGTACCGATGCAGCCACCGGCAAGTACATCTACGCCGTCCGTCCGCAAGTGGAAAGCTACGACGTCCGTCAGGCCAAGGGCGAATCGCAGTGGGCCGTGCAAGCAACCTTCAAGTACGACTTCTAATTTCGTAGTCGCTTGATGAACCGAGGGGCTGGTGGCGACACCAGCCCCTTTTTCAATGGGCGAAGCACCGCATCGAGCTGCGTGCGGCTGCCCGGTTCGGCTGGCGCCAGCCGGCAAACTTCTTTATGCTTCCAGCTTATGAATAAAACCTATCTCTCTCTCGCCGCCGCCGCACTCATTGCCGCAGGATGCGCACCGCTTGCGCCCACTGTGGGCGTTGCCCGCGCACCGCTTGAAATCAACCTGGTGGCCCTGAACGACTTCCACGGCCACCTCGATTCGAGCAAATTCACCTACAAGAGCGCGTTCGAAGCGTCCGAAAAAACCATCACCGCCGGCGGCATCGACAACCTGGCCGCCGCCCTGCAAGCCTACCGCAAGGAAGACAAGGATCTGCTGTTCGTCGGCGCCGGCGACCTGGTCGGCGCCAGCCCCGCCATGTCGTCGATGTGGGCCGACGAGCCCAGCCTGGCCGCCCTGAACATGCTCGGCATGGACTTGTCCTCGGTCGGCAACCACGAATTCGACCAGGGCAAGATGGAGCTGTTGAGAAAGCAGAAGGGCGGCTGCGCATCGTCCCTGCCGGCCAAGGCTTGCAAGCTCGATCCCGCCTTCAAGGGCGCCGCTTTCACCTACCTGGCCGCCAACGTCACCGATGTCGCCAGCGGCCAGCCTTTCATGCCGGCTTACGCCATCCGCGAAGTCAAGGGCGTCAAGATCGCCTTTATCGGCGCGGTACTGAAAGACACGGCGTCCGTCGTCACCGCTTCCGGCATCGCCGGCCTGTCCTTCGGCGACGAGGCCGAAGCGATCAACAAGGCCGCCGCCGATGCACGCCGCGAGGGCGCCACCGCCTTTGTCGTGCTGATTCACGAAGGCGGCAATACCCCGGAGGCGTTCGACCAGGCCGAGTGCAGCCAGTTGAAAGGCCCGATCGTCGGCATCGCCCGCAGGCTCGACCCGGCCATCCGCCTGATCGTCTCCGGCCACACCCACAAGGGTTTCCAGTGCAAGGTGGAAGGGCGCACCGTCACCCAGGCGCAGATGGGCGGCCACGTGCTCACCCGCATCAAGCTGTCGGTCGATGCCGCCAGCGGCGCCGTGCAGGACGTCAAGGTGCGCAATGTGCCGGTGGTGGCGGGCCAGTATCCGGCCGACCCGAAAGTGGCCGATTACCTCGCCGCCATCAAGGCGCGCAGCCGCGACGCGCTGGCGCGGCCGGTGGCGCGCGTGGCCAGCCGCAGCGTCAACCGCAAGCTCAATCCGGCCGGCGAATCGGCGCTGGGCAGCCTGGTTGCCGATGCCGTCGTCGAAGCCACCCGCGCCGAAGGCGTGCAGGTCGGCTTCATGAATGTGGGCGGCCTGCGCGCCGATTTCGAGGTCGGCGCCGACCTGGTGGCCACCTTTGGCCAGGCCCAGGTGGTGCTGCCGTTTTCCAATACCCTGGTGGTGATGGACATGACGGGCGCGCAGATCCGCGGCCTGCTCGAGCAGCAGTTCAAGCGCCCGGGCGACGACCATCCGGCCATGCTGCAGGTGTCGAGCAGCTTGCGCTACCGTTGGGACAACAAGCGCCCGGCCGGCGCCAAGGTGGTGCCGGACAGCATCTTCATCAACGGCGCGCCATTGATCGATACGTCAACGTATCGTGTGGTGGCGAATAATTTTCTTGCCGAAGGCGCCGATGGTTTCCCCATGTTCGCCCAGGCCACCAACAAGCGCGATACCAACATCGTCGATCTCGACGCCTTCGTCGGCTTGCTGGCCAAGCGTGAGAAAGCACTGAACCCGCCCGCCGCCGCCGTCACCACGGCGCCGCGCATCGAACGTCTGAACTAAGGAACCAATAAAATGAAAAAACTCGTTTGTGCAGCTGCCCTGGCCGGCGCATTCATCTCGGCCGACGCGCTCGCCTGGGGCAACGACGGCCACCGCGTGGTCGGCGCAATCGCCGACAAGCTGATCAAGGGCACGGCTGCCGAAAAGCAGGTCGCCGCGCTGCTGCTGCCGGGCGAAAGCCTGGAATCGATCGCCAACTGGGCCGACTGCGTGAAGGGCACCTATTGCGGCCCGCCGACGCCCGAAATGACCGGCTACGTCGCCGCCAACCCGAAGGCCAGCGAATACCACTACACCGACGTGCCGTTCCAGAAGGAGCACTACCATGACGGCGACGTCGGCACCTCGCCCGAAGACATCGTGCAAACGCTGAAACAGGCCATCGCCGTCCTGCAGGGCAAGGACGGCGCCGCCGTCAACCCGCACGGTTTTACCAAGCGCCAGGCGCTGCTGCTGGTGACGCACATGACCGGCGACATCCACCAGCCGCTGCACGTGGGTGCCGCGTTCGTCGCGGCCGACGGCAAGTTCGTGGTGCCCAATAAGCAGTCCGAAGTCGACGCGGTGGCGATTTTCGACTCGCGCGGCGGCAACAATTTCTTGATGGATGACGACAAGGTGGCGGCCATGGGCGCCACCCAGATTCCCGGCGAAAATCCAAAGCCGCGCGAAGGGGTGCCGAAAGCACTGACAAAACCGTTCCACTCGTACTGGGACAGCACCTCGGTCGATTACGCCATGCGCAGGTCCAGCACGCGCACGCCTGAAAAATTCGCGCAGTACGCCATCGACAGCAAGACGCCGGTGGTGGTCAACAGCGGCGACGTCGCCACCTGGCCTTACCAGTGGGCCGACGATTCGCTGGTCGCCGCCAAGGCAGCCTACGCCGACGTCACCATCGGACCGCCGCAAAAGCAGACCAGCAAGAAGGGCGAGGTGTACTACAACTGGAATCTGGAAGTGCCGGCCAACTATCCGGTGCCCAGTTCCGCGCTGGCGCGAACCCAGCTGATCAAGGGTGGCTACCACCTGGCCGCCGTCCTGCAAGCGATCTGGCCGAACAAATGAAGGCCCTGATCGGCGTTGCCGTGAGCGTGTTTGCCTTGCCGGCGTTTGCCCAGGAAGCCCAGCCATTGTGGGAAGCCGGCGTGGCAGCCTTCGGCGTCTCCACCCCGGCCTATCCGGGGTCTTCCGACCGCTCCTCGCGCGTGCTGCCGCTGCCGTTCCTGCTGTACCGCGGCGAGGTGCTGCGGGCCGACCAGGGTGGTGTCGGCGCGCGCCTGTTCAGGAGCGAGCGGGTCGAATTCGACATCGGCTTCTCGGGCGCCTTGCCGGCCGACTCGGACGACGTCGCCGCCAGGGCCGGCATGCCGGACCTGAACACCCTGTTCGAGTTCGGCCCGCGCGTAAAAATCCTGCTGGCCAATCCGACCCCGACCAGCCGCCTGCGCCTGGAGCTGCCGCTGCGCGCGGTGATGGAAATCGAGGGTGGCGTGCGTCGCCAGGGCACCACCTTCGAGCCGAAGCTGTCGTACGAAATGCGCGGCGCCGACCCGCGCTGGGGCTACGATTTTTCCGCCGCCGCGGTGTTCGGCGACAAGCGCATCAGCCGCTATTTTTACGAAGTGGCGCCGCAGTATGCCACTGCCGGCCGGCCTGCCTATCAAGCCGACGCCGGCCTGTTGCTGACCCGCTTGGGCGTCTCGGCCACGTATAAATTCAACCAGGACGTGCGGGTGTTCGGTTTTGTGCGCGAGGAGAGCTATCGCGGCGCGGCCAATGAGGACAGTCCCTTGATGAAGAAGCGCAGCGGCGCGTCGGTGGGGCTGGGGTTTACGTGGACGCTGGGGCGTTCGGCGACACTGGCCAAATCGGCTCAGTAAGCTAAAAAAAACGGCGCCTCGCGAGGCGCCGTTTTTTTTCGTCGGTCTCGGTTATCGCGACTTCACGAACGGCTTGCCGATCGCTTTCGGCGCCACCGATTTGGCCATCAAGCCGGCCAGCACGATCACCGTGACCACATACGGAATCATCTGGATCAGCGAGCCGGGGAGGCGGCCCACGCCGGGTAAATCGACGCCTTCCATCTGGATCTGCACGGCGCTGAAAAAGCCGAACATGATGCAGCCGAGCGCCGTGTAGAGCGGGCTC
>JAQGNM010000426.1 GCA_028291845.1 Massilia sp.
TTCGCTGATGCGCCTGGCGCGCAAGCACGGCGACCCGGTGGTGGCGTCGATTTTCGTCAACCTCCTGCAATTCGGCCCCAACGAGGATTTCGAGAAATACCCGAGAACCTTTCAAAGCGATGTCGAAAAGCTGGAAAAGGAAGGCGTGTACATCCTGTTCGCCCCGACCGAAAAGGATCTGTACCCGGAGCCGCAGGAATTTCGCGTGCGCCCGCCCGACGATCTCGGCAACACCCTGGAGGGCGAATTCCGCCCGGGCTTTTTCGGCGGCGTCACCACGGTGGTGTTAAAACTGTTTTCCTGCGTGCGTCCCCGCGTGGCGGTGTTCGGCAAGAAGGACTACCAGCAGCTGATGATCGTTCGTAATATGAGCCGCCAGTTCGCCCTGCCCACCGAAATCATCGCCGCCGAAACCTGGCGCGCCGACGACGGCCTGGCGCTGTCGTCGCGCAATATGTATCTGTCGGAAACTGAACGCGCCGAGGCGCCGCGGCTGTTCCAGACCCTCAATCATGTCGCCAGCGAAATGCGCGCCGGCCACCTCGACATCTTCGGCCTCGAGCGCGAGGCGATGGAGACCTTGTCGAAACGCGGCTGGAATCCCGATTACATCTCGGTCAGGAAGCAAATGGACCTGCAAGTGCCGTCGGCGGGCGATCTGGCGCAGGGCGCGCCGCTGGTGGTGCTGGCGGCGGCGAAACTCGGCACGACCAGGCTGATCGACAACCTGGAGATTTGAGCGGCGCTGAACACTTGTGGCGAAGGCTGAGTCGGCGCTTTCCGACTACTGCTCCACCGCCACGCTTTGCGCCCACGCCAGCGCCGACAAGTGCGCCTTGTTCACTTCCAGCGGCGGGATGGTCACGCTGCGGGCGAGCGAGGCCACCAGGTTCGAATTGAGCTCGCAGGCTTCGGCCAGGGCCAGATACGGTCCGTACACGCCGCTGCGCGTGAGCAGTGCCTGCACGACCTCGTCGGGCAACTGGATGGTCTCGAGCACTTCCTTCATTGGCAGGCCGAGCAGGCGGTCGAGCAAGGAGAACATGCCGGCGACGAACAGGTTTTCACAGTGCGCCTTGCCGAGGTTTTTGCCGCCCAGCAGTTCTGTCAGGCGGCCGCGCACCACCGCCGTTTCCATCAGCACCGGCGAATAGCCGCTCTTGCTGGCGGTGGCCAGCAGCAGCACCAGCCAGCGGTACAGGGGCGCATAGCCGAGCAGGCCGATGGCTTGCTTGAGCGACTGGATGTCGCGCCCGGCGCCGAAACCAGCGGAATTGATAAAGCGCAGCAGTTTATAAGACAGCGCCGGATCGCGTTTCAACACGCTTTCGATTTTCGGCACGTCCTCGTTCTGTTGCACCATTTGCATCAACTGCAAGATGATTTGCTGGGCCGGATTCATGCCCTTGACCACCATGCCGGGGCGCGGGGTCAGGTGCAGTTTGCCGACGAAGGCATCGAGGCCGAGCGCGGCGCAGGCATCGAAGTCGCCCCAGGTGGTGACGGGGCGACCGACCATGCGCACCGCCGCCTGCTTGACGGCGGCGTACATGCGGGCCTGGGCGCCGACATCGGCGCCGGAAAAGCGCACCTCGATATACGAGGCGCTCATACCCAGGTTGCGGCCCAGGTGCTTGATGTCGCCGTCGCGCACCGAGATGCCGACGCCGCCCGCGCGCAGGCCGCGCACGGCGGCCAGGGTGTCGGGATCGGCCATGTCGGCCGCCTTGAGCGTGAGCACGGTGCGCTCTGGCGGCATGTGGTAGAGGGCGTCGGTCGACAGCATCGGCGGCACGGCGTCGAGAAACAGGATCTTGTCGCGCAGCAGCCAGCCGCGTTCCGCGTCGTTGACGTTTTCGGCGACAAAACCAACCAGCGCTTCGAGAGCGGCGCCGGTGATGGGCTGGGCTTCGTCGTGCTTCCACGACAGCTCGTAGCCGATCACCCGCTGCTTCGGATCAAGCAGCGGTTCACGTACGATGAAATTTGTTTGATGCATGGTTTCGCTTCGGTGAGGCTACAGCGAATCGGTGGCGTTTGTCAGTGAATCAAAAGCCCAGGCTGTCGAGCAAGTCGTCGACCTGCCCCTGGTTGGCGACGACGTCTGCCGTGCCGGTCGGATTGATTTGCGGGCCGTTCATCAGGCTGTTGTCGAACTCGCGCTTGACTTCGGCGGGAGCGAAGTCGACCAGCATCTGCACCAGCTGTTTTTCCAGGTTCTGGGCGATGGTGGTGACCTTGCCGATCACCTGCCCCGTCAGATCCTGGAAATCCTGGGCCATCATGATGTCCATCAGGTAGCCCTTGGTGGCGCCGGCGGCGGCACGCGAGCTTTCCAGCTCCCGCATGGTGCGCTCGGCCAGGGCGCGCCAGTCGGCCGTGCCTTCGGGAGCGGCCAGCGCCGCCTGCCACGAGGCCGACAGTTCCCTGGCGCCGCGATCAATGCTGTCCTGCAGTGGATTGGCTTCGTCGGTGGCGTTGAGCACTTTCTGCGCGGCCTGTTCCGACAGCCGCGCCACGTAATCGAGGCGGTCGCGCGCGTCGGGGATGTCGCTGGCGGCCTTCTCGATGAGCTTGTCGAGACCGAGGCCGCGCAAGCTGTCGTGCAGCGCGCGCGTCATGTGGCCGATACGGCTCAGGACTTCGTGGTTGGCGTCCGCCGAAGGCTCGGCGGAAGAGCCAATCGCTGCCGCCGCGGTATCCGGGGAATGCATCTCAGCCATGCGACCTCCCTTACTTGCCGAGTTTTTCGAAAATCTTGTTCAGCTTTTCGTCCAGGGTGGCGGCGGTGAAGGGCTTGACCACGTAACCGTTGGCGCCGGCCTGGGCCGCGGCAATGATGTTTTCCTTCTTCGCTTCGGCGGTGACCATCAGTACCGGCAACTTGGCCAGCGCAGGGTCGGCGCGGATGTTTTGCAGCATGGTCAATCCATCCATATTCGGCATATTCCAGTCCGAAACGACGAAATCGAAGGTATCGCTGCGCAGCTTGGCAAGCGCCATGACGCCATCCTCGGCTTCGTCAACGTTGGCGTATCCCAGTTCCTTCAACAAGTTCCGGACAATGCGGCGCATCGTCGAGAAATCGTCAACAACTAAAAAGCGCATTTTTGGATCAGCCATGAATTACTCCGTTGATTCTTTACTTTGGTTATTGACACACTTCTGCTCAACGAGAAGTAGCATTAAGGATAGCATTTTTGTTGCCCTACGGCGATAAAAGCCGCAAGGAAACGCAAGGTTTCGCTTACACGCGCAACGCTCGACCGCCTTGCGTTGATAGATAGTTAAGCACTTTGGCCGGTAACTCGTTCAGAGGCGCAACTTCGTTGACGGCGCCGACGGCAATTGCTTCGCGCGGCATGCCGAATACGACACACGACGCTTCGTCCTGGGCGAAATTATAAGCCCCCGCCATCTTCATCTGTAGCATTCCCATGGCGCCATCCTTGCCCATGCCGGTGAGGATCACGCCGACCGCGTTCTTGCCGGCCGACAGCGCCGCCGATTTGAACAGCACGTCGACCGAGGGCCGGTGGCGGTTGACCGGCTCGTTCTGGTCGATGCGGGTCATGTAGTTGGCGCCCGAGCGCACCAAGGTCAGGTGCGAGTGGCCGGGCGCGATGTAGGCGTGGCCGGGCAGCACGCGCTCGTCGCCGTGGGCCTCGCGCACGGTAATTTTCGACAGCGAATCGAGCCGCTTGGCGAACGAAGTGGTAAAGCCTTCCGGCATATGCTGGGCGATCAGGATGCCCGGGCAATCCGACGGCATCGCCTGCAAAAATTCGCGGATCGCTTCGGTGCCGCCGGTCGAGGCGCCGATGATGATCAGCTTTTCCGACGAGGTCAAGGGATTGCGCAGTTGTGGCAAGGCGTCTCCCGGCTTGACGGCGGCGATGGTGCGCGCTTTGACGCGGGCGCGAGAGGCGGCGCGGATCTTGTCGGCGATCAGTTCGGCGTATTCGCGCATGCCGCTCTGGATGGAAATTTTTGGCTTCGTCACAAAATCGACGGCGCCCAGTTCCAGCGCGCGCATGGTGATTTCCGAGCCGCGCTCGGTCAGCGAGGACACCATTACCACCGGCATCGGCCGCAGCCGCATCAGCTTTTCCAGAAAATCGAGGCCGTCCATCTTCGGCATTTCGACGTCCAGGGTCAGCACGTCGGGATTGGTTTGCTTGATCAGTTCGCGCGCCACCAGGGGATCCGGGGCGACGCCGACCACTTCCATGTCGGGTTGACTGGAAATGATTTCGCTCATGACGCTGCGGATCAGCGCCGAATCGTCGACGATCAACACCTTGATGGTCATAGTGGTGGCCTCGGTTTTCTTTTTGAATGTGTTTAAAACAGGTCGATTTCGCCGCCAACGGGCGCGACCTTGAGGCGCCTGGCGTAGTCGCGCTCGCGTTGCACCAGGGTCTCGTTATGGGTTTGCATCAGTTTTTTCACCAGCACCTTGCCGGTGCGCGGGAAAAAATACACCTTGCGCGGGTAAATGTCGTTGAGGTCTTCCGCCAGCACGCGGATCTTTTCCGTTTTTAAATAACTGATGACGAAAGCGGCGTTGCGCTCGCCGACGTTGATCGCCGTGAAGCCTTTCAACACTGCACCGCCGCCGAACACCTTCGCTTCCAGGTTTTCGCGGCGTGCGCCCGCCTTCAGCAATTCATTGATCAACACTTCCATCGCATAGGTGCCGTAACGCATCGAGGCCGACACCGGGCTGCCCGGATCGGCGCCGCCGTCGGGCAACATGAAATGGTTCATGCCGCCGACGCCGCTGACCCGGTCGCGGATGCAAGCGGACACGCACGATCCCAGCACGGTGACGATCAGCATGTCCTTGCCGGTGTGGTAATACTCGCCCGGCAGAATTTTGGCCGCATCGATGTCGAATGTGCGGTCGTAATAGACGTTGGTGGCGAACTGTTCTCTTGAATCCATAATCGATATTTCCTGCGGACGGCCTACTTCGACCGTCCTGTTTCAAGTTCATACACTGTCTTGCCGCGCAACTTCAGCGCGTCCGACACGTACAGGAAATTTTCCGAGTGGCCGGCGAACAGCAGCGCGTGCGGCTTCATCAGGGGGACAAAGCGGGCCAGGATATTACGCTGGGTCGCCTTGTCGAAATAAATCATCACGTTGCGGCAAAAAATCACGTCGAACTGGCCCTGCAGCGGCCAGTTATCGGCCAGCAGGTTGAGCGGTTTGAAGGTGATCAGCTGGCGCAGCTCGGGCCGCACCCGCGCCATGCCCTCCTGCGCGCCCTTGCCGCGCAAGAAAAAACGCTTCATGCGCTCGGGCGACATCTTGTCCAGCCGCTCCATGCCATACACGCCGCGCTCGCCGGCGGCCAGCACATTGGTGTCGATGTCGGTGGCGATGATCTGCACCGGCGGGCTCAAGGTATTGAACGCTTCGCACACCGTCATGGCGATCGAATACGGCTCTTCGCCGGTGGAGGCGGCCGAGCACCAGATGGTGATCGGTCCTTTCAAGCCGCGCACCTGGTCGGCGAGCAGCGGAAAATGGTGCGACTCGCGAAAAAACGAGGTCAGATTGGTGGTCAGGGCATTGACGAAAGCTTCCCACTCGTCGCCGAGGCGCCCCGCTTCCAGCTCGTTCAGGTAAGTCGAGAAAGAGGTCAAACCGGTCGCGCGCAGGCGGCGGGCGATGCGGCTGTAGACCATCTCCTGCTTGCTTTCGGCCAGTGAAATGCCGGCGCGCTGGTAGATCAGCGCGCGGACCCGCTCGAAATCACTCTTGGTGAAATTAAATTCCTTGGTCGATTCCGCTGCTTTGCTCACGCGAGCCTTTCGTTAGAGCGGATCACGCCGCGATCTTTTCGGTCAAGCCCATTTCGGCCGAGGACATCAGGCGGTCGATATCGATCAGGATCAGCATCCGTTCGCCGACGATGCCCAGACCCATCAGAAATTCCGAATTGAAGGAGGCCACGCCGCTGCCCATTTCCGGCGCCGGCTTGATTTCATCGGGCGCCAGGGTAGTGACGTCGGACACGCTGTCGACCACCATGCCCATCACGCGGCCGTTGATGTTGAGGATGATCACCACCGTAAACTGGTCATAGACGGGCGTGCCCAGCTTGAACTTGATGCGCATGTCGACCACCGGAATGATGATGCCGCGCAGATTGATCACGCCCTTGATAAAGGCCGGCGCGTTGGCGATGCGGGTGACCGCTTCGTAGCCGCGGATTTCCTGCACCTTGTGGATGTCGATGCCGTACTCTTCCGCGCCCAGGGTAAAAGCGAGAAATTCGCTGCCTTCGCCATCGGCGGCGCCGTGCGTGTTATCGGATGTCATCGACATGGCTGGTCCTTTTCAAATTATTAATACTGCAGGTCGGCGAATTCATCGCTCTGCTGGCGCGACGAGCGCATCAGGGCCGGCACGTCGAGGATCAGGGAAACGCCGCCATCGCCGAGGATGGTGGCGCCGGAGATGCCGCTCACCTTGCGGTAATTCGATTCCAGGTTCTTCACCACCACCTGCTGCTGGCCCACCAGTTCATCGATGAACAGCGCGGCTTTGCGGCCGTCCGATTCGAGGATGACGACGATGCCCTGCGACGGCGAGGTAAAGCGCGGCACGATGTCGAACATCTGATACAGCGACACCAGCGGCAGATATTCGCCGCGCACCTTGATGACGGTGCCGCGGTTGGCGATTTCCTTGATGTCCTCGCTGGCCGGCTGCAAGGACTCGACGACAAAACCGAGCGGCAGAATATACACTTCATCGCCGCAGCGGATCGACATGCCGTCGAGAATGGCCAGGGTCAGCGGCAGGGAAATCGAAATCGTCGTGCCGAAACCGCGCGCCGAACGGATGTCGACGGTGCCGCCCATCGCCGTGATATTGCGCTTGACGACGTCCATGCCGACCCCGCGGCCGGACACGTCCGTCACCGTCTCCGCGGTGGAAAAGCCGGGCGCGAAGATCAGCTGCCAGACTTCGGCGTCGAGCATGTTGTCGGACACCGGCAAACCGTTCTGGCGCGCCTTTTCAAGAATCCGTTCGCGGTTCAGCCCGCCGCCATCGTCGGCCACTTCGATGATGATATTGCCGCCCTGGTGGGCCGCCGACAGGAACAGGCGCCCGGCCTCGGTCTTGCCGGCCGCCGTGCGCACATTCGGCATTTCGATGCCATGGTCGATGCTGTTTCGCACCAGGTGGGTGAGCGGATCGACGATGCGTTCGATCAGGCCCTTGTCGAGCTCGGTTGCGGCGCCGTTGGTGATGAAATCGACCTTCTTGCCCAGCTTGGCGGCGAGGTCGCGCACCATGCGCGGGAAGCGAGAGAACACGAAATCCATCGGCATCATGCGGATCGACATCACCGCTTCCTGCAGATCGCGGGTGTTGCGCGTCAGCTGGCTGATCGAGCCGAGCAAGCGCTGGTGCGCCATCGGATCGAGGCCGTCGCTTCTCTGCTCGATCATGGCCTGGGTGATGACCAGTTCGCCGATCAGGTTGATCAGCTGGTCGACCTTTTCGATCGACACCCGGATCGAACCGGCGTCGCTGCCGGGCGCCGGCTTTTCGTCTTTCTTGGCGGCGGCTTTCTTTTCGGCCGCCACTTCCGACAACTCGAGCGCTTCCGGACGGGCCGCGACCGGCATGGCCACCGAGGCCCTGGCGGTGGCGACGCTCTCGGCGGCGGCGCGGATTTGTTCGATCGGCTGGAAAAAGCCGTAGCCGCGCTCATCGTCCGACAGTTCGGCCTCGGGCTGGTCTGCTTCGCCCGGCTCGACCGGATCGAAAAAGCCGTAGCCCAGCTCGGCTTCGACAGCGGCGCGCGCGGCGTCCTCGATGGCGCGCTGTTCAGGCGTCAAGGCCGGCGCCTCGAAGATTTTCAGGTCGTCCGGATCGAGCACGAACGAGCAGATGGCGATGATGTCGTCCAGGCTCTCGTGGGTGGTGAGGATCAGCGCGTGGCGCTCGGCATCGATCGGGGTCACCGAGATGCGCCCCAACAAGCCCAGTTCGGCGGCCAGGGCATTGACGTCTTGTTGCTCGACCTTCGGCAATTCGATCTTGAAGCGGCGCCCGCCGGCGGCCAGCGGCGCTTTCACCTCGGTCTGCACGAACGCCGGCGCCGGCAGGTCGGCCATCGGCGCGACGTCGGCGGACAACTCCTGCAGCATCATGCGCACGTTGGCGACGGCATCCTGGTCGACGGCGGCGCCGTTGCGGTGGCCGTCGAGCTGCATCTTGAGGATATCCTTGGCGGCCAAGAAGGCATCGACGTGCACGCTGGTCAGGTGCATCTCGCCACGGCGGATACGGTCGAGCAGGGACTCGAGGATATGGGTCACCTCGGACATGTCGTTCAGGCCGAACGTGGAGGCGCCGCCCTTGACCGAGTGGGCAGTGCGGAAAATCGCATTGAGGTCCTCGGCGTCCGGATCGGCGACGTCGACGGCCAACAACAATTTTTCCATTTCGGCCAGCAGTTCCTCGGCTTCGTCGAAGAAGACCTTGAAGAACTGGCTGATGTCGATGCTCATGGTAAAACTCCGGGGAAAACGCCGTTTTTCACCGTGCTTAACCGATGACTTTTTTGACCACTTCGATCAGACGCTGCGGATCGAAGGGCTTGACCAGCCAGCCATTGGCGCCGGCCGCGCGGCCCTTCGACTTCATTTCGTCGGACGACTCGGTGGTGAGCATCAGGATCGGCGTCTTCTGGTAGGCCGGCAAGCCGCGCAGCAGCTTGATCAGCGCCAGGCCGTCCATGCGCGGCATGTTCTGGTCGGTCAACACCAGGTCGACCGCCTGCAGCTTGGCCTTGTCGTAGCCGTCCTGTCCGTCAACCGCCTCGACCACCTGGTAGCCGGCCGCCTTCAGGCTGAATGCGACCATCTGGCGCAATGAGCTGGAGTCGTCGACTGCGAGAATTGTTTTGGCCATGTGTGCTCCTGGTGTTTCGTGGTTAGTGGAAAAATGGAGATGCGGTAAAAAATTTAAAACAGTTCGATGTCGCCGCTTTCGAGGTGCTGCTGGTTGACCGATTTGCGCAGCGCGCTCTTCAGTTCCAGCGACTGGATCGCCAGCGCCATGCTCACCTTGCCCAGCAAGTCGACCACTTCCTCGCTGCCCGAGTCCAGCGGGATGCCGTCGCCGTGCTCGCCGAGGGTGCCGAGGAAGGCGCGCAGGCCGGTCACCCGCTTGAGGGTACGGTCGATCAGCTGGCTGGTCATGTCCTGGAACTGCATGCTGGTGATGGCCGCATTGACGTGCTCGCTGATCTCGCCCGCCATGTCGCCCAAACGCGCGCATTCCTCGCTCGACAAGGCCGCGCCCGCCAGCAAGCGGTTGACGCTGTTTTGCTGGGCGTCGACGGCCTGGTGGATGGCCATGAAACTTTCCGTCAGGCGGTTGACCGCCTCTTCCAGCAAGCGGCCAGTCTGGACCAGGTCGGTTTCGACTTCGGACAGGTGCTTGCCGCCATGGTCGGACACGCCGGAAAACAGGCGTTTCATGTGCGAGCCAAGGATTTTTTTGCGGGTCATCATTTGGCGGCTCCCGGGGTTGAAGGCGGTTTGACCAGCGCTGCGTCGGCATCGTCCGCGGCGCCAGCTGCCGGTTCGGCCAGCGTTTGCGAGGCGTTGTCGCGCATGACCATGTCTTCGGTTTTCTTGTTCATCACAATGATGCTGATGCGGCGGTTGATCGGATTGAACGGGTCCCTGCGGTCGAGGTTGGCGGCCGAGGCCAGGCCCACCACCCGCAAAATCTTCTTTTCGTCCATGCCGCCGATCACCAGCTCGCGCCGCGAGGCATTCGCCCGCTCGGACGACAGCTCCCAGTTGCTGTAGCCGGTGTCGCTGAAATACGGCGTCGAATCGGTGTGGCCGGACAGGCCGATCTTGTTCGGCACTTCGTTGAGCACGATGCCGATCACGTGCAGGATCTCTTTGGCGTAGGGCTGCATCTCGGTCCTGGCCAGGGCGAACATCGGCCGGTTCTGCTCGTCGACGATCTGGATGCGCAAGCCTTCGCTGGTGAGGTCGAGCAAGAGCTGGTTCTTGTATTTCTTCATCAAGGGATTGGCCTCGATGGTTGCTTCCAGCTTGGCCTTGAGTTGCCCCAGGCGGGCGATCTCTTCCTTCGCCAGCGCTTCGCGCGCCGCTTTCAGATCGTACGATTTCTTTTGCGCCGGGGTGTCGCCCTTTTTCACCTGGCCGGTGCGCGCCGTCAGGTCCTTGCCGCCGCCCTGCAGGATCGACGAGCTGTCGCCGGAGCCGGAACCGCCCGACATCGCCACCTTCAGCGGCGTCTTGAAGAATTCGGAAATACCGTTGAGATCGCCCTTGGTGGTCGAACCCAGCAGCCACATCAACAGGAAAAACGCCATCATTGCCGTCACGAAGTCGGCATAGGCGATCTTCCAGGCGCCGCCGTGGTGGCCGGCGGCGGTTTTCTTGATGCGCTTGACGATAATCGGCCGCAAGCCTTCATCAGCCATGGTCGCTCCCTGTCAGCGTGCTTGTGCTCGGCGCCTTCATGCTTATTTCGTCTTCGCCTTCTTGATATGCTCTTCCAGTTCGCTGAAGGTCGGCCGCTCGGTGGAATACAGCACCTTGCGGCCGAATTCGACCGCCAGCGCCGGGGCGTAGCCGTTCAGGCTGGCCAGCAGGGTCACTTTGACGCATTGGAACATCTTGGTCGATTCTTCCAGCTTTTGCTCGAGCAGGCTCGACAAGGGGCCGACGAAGCCGTAGGCGAGCAGGATGCCGAGGAAGGTGCCGACCAGCGCGTGGGCGATCAGCATGCCCAGTTCCGACGGCGGAATGCCGACCGATTCCATGGTGTGCACCACGCCCATCACGGCGGCAACGATGCCGAAGGCCGGCAAGCCGTCGCCCAGCTTGGCGATGCAATGGGCAGGCACGGCGCCCTCGTGGTGGTGGGTTTCGATCTCGTTGTCCATCAGATTTTCGATCTGAAAGGCGTCCATATTTCCCGACACCATCAGGCGCAGGTAATCGGTCATGAATTCGACAATGTGGTGATCGGACAGCACCCCGGGATACTTGGAAAACACCGGGCTTTCTTCGGGTTTTTCAATGTCGCCCTCGATCGACATCAAGCCTTCTTTTCTCACCTTGGAAAGGACGTCGAACAGCAGCGACATCATTTCCATGTACAACTCCTTGGTGTGGCGCGAGCCCTTGAACAGGCTCGGCAGCGCTGCCAGGGTGGCCTTGATCGATTTGCCGTTGTTGCCGACAAAGAAGGCGCCCAGCGCACCGCCGAAAATCATGACCAGCTCGAGCGGCTGCCACAAGGCGGCCAGGTGCCCGCCCTGGGCGACGAACGAGCCGAAGATACAACCGCAAACGATCACGTAACCGAGAATGACTAACAAAGGTGTGCACTCCTAGAGCTTGCACTGGCCAAGGCCGGCGTATTTATATAGCAACTGTGGCGCCAAGAATGGCAAGGGCGCGTCGGCAAAGCCTTCGCGCCCAGCTAAATATTGTCCTACGGAACTACAATAACCGGAGTTTCCTTATGGGGCAAGCAAAAGCGCCCGATTGGAGTGCATTTCTCCTATGGTGTGGCCTAAAAGTGCCATCCATAAAGCAGCGCTCCGCCGCCGTCTGGTTGGATCGTCAAGTCAGGTGTTTTTGTTGCAATACAGAATTCATAGCTGAGCAAAAGGCTGCCCGGCCGCATTTCCGCGCTGGCTTTTTTGAACAGCGCCGTCATCACGGCCGGTGACAAATAGGCAAATACGACATCGAAGGCGGCAAAATCGAGCGTTTCGTAATCGCCGCGCACGAAATGCGCGTTGGGGCGGCCCTGCGCACGCCAGCGGCTAAGCAGCCACGGCAATGGCGCCAGTTCGATGCCGCAAAAAGTCGAATCGGGCCGGCGCGCGGCCAGCTCCAGCACCAGGCCGCCCAGGCCGCTGCCGACGTCGATAAAGTTGAGCGGCCGCGCAGGCAGCAGCGCCGCTACCGCATTCCAGGCGCGCTGCCCGGACGGGTAGTACGGCACCTGGGTGCGGAAGGTCGACCAGAACACCAGCAGAAAGATCAAGAACAGCGCTAAAAACAGCCAGGATGGCAATTGCAGGCCGAGCCCGCCCAGCAGCGCCAGCGGAAACAGCAGCTGGATCGCCAGCCACCAGGCAGCCAGGCGGCGCCACAGCGAGGCGGCAGAGGCCAGCACGCCCTGGATCAGCGCGGCGCCGGCGTAATCGATATCGGCGCCGGCGCGCAGCAGCAGCCAGACCAGCGCATACGTGAGGGGAAGGCAGGCGCCCTGCAGCAGCAGGGCCGTGACCGCCGGGGCGCGCCAGATGCGCAAAAGGGCAGGACTCACGCCCTGCCCTTCGAAATTTTTTGCGAAAGGGTCACCGGCAAAAGGTCACCGCTGCATCATGCGGCCAGCAGCGCGGCGGCAGCGGCGGCGTCCTTGACTTTCTTGGTCTTGCCGGCGCGCGAAGGCATGTGGCACAGGCCGCACTGGTAACCGTCGTTGAGGTCGAGGCCGTCGACGACGAACTTGCCCTGGCAGCAGGAGCAAGGGGCGATGGTCAGCATATTGCTTTGGAAGAAGCGGACCAGGGTCCAGGCGCGCGTCAGCGACAGCAGCGGCTCTTCGCCCGGGGCCGGCGGCATTTGCTCAAGGTACAGCTTATACGCCTTCATCACCGCTTCGATGCCGGTGGCGCCGGCGTAATCGACGAGAAACTTGTGAATATTGATGAACAGCGAAGCATGGATGTTCGGCTGCCAGGTCAGGAACCAGTCGGTCGAGAAAGGCAACATGCCCTTCGGTGGCGACACACCTTTCAACTCCTTGTACAGCTTGAGCAGGCGTTCACGGGACAGCGACACTTCGGTTTCGAGCAGCTGCAGGCGGGCGCCGAGCTTGATCAATTCGATGGCCAGCTGGATTTCCTGGGCTTCCGTGACGACGCTTTTCTTGCTCATGTTATTACCTTCGAATTCGGTGAGAGACGGAGAATTAATAGAGCAAGTTTTACGCGATTTCTTCGACTGCCTGGCCAGCCATCAGGATGGCGGCGTGGGACTGGGCCAGGCCGCGGTCCTTGTTGTAGTTGGTCAGCATAGACAGGATGGCGCTGTCGTCGAATCGAAATCGGGCCAGCATCATGTTGCCTCCGGCCAGTTTCAGGATCTGGGCGTTGCTCATGCCTTCGATCAGTTCAGCGATGTCGACCGAGATACCGAGACGGAAGATTGCCGTAACTTTGTCGGCGCGGATCATCTGCTGGGCCAGCATCAGGTAGCTGAGGTTCGCGTCACGAATTTCGGCCATCATGTCATTTGCAGTCATTTTCCATCTCCAGGGTCGTTGAAAGCTGGCTTTGTATCGCATTGCCAGTGAGATACATTCTGACCGTACGGCAACTTTTCAGGAATAGGTGAGGAACTGTATTTTGCGTCCGCGAATGGCGAATGCGACCGGTCGGTGTTTGTCTTACAAACACGTCCCGATCATGGTCGCGCCCCTATAAGAAAGGGCGGAAAATGAAGAGTTGAATCTCGGCATTATCTGGTTTGTCCGACGTCGATCTTCTGTCGTCTTGTACCGGTTACGTCAAACTTTCGGGGAACTTTAGGGTTTT
>JAQGNM010000444.1 GCA_028291845.1 Massilia sp.
TGGCGCGGCTGGCGCGCTCCGCCCGGCCGGCGCCGGCATGGCTGCCGAAGCGTTCGCGGCCCGGCCAGTCGCGCCCGGCCCAGGCCGCACCGGAGCGGTCGTGGCCCGGTTCGTAATCGAGATAGAAGCCGTCGCCGTTGAGGCGAAAGAAGGTGTCGGGAATGGCCGCCAGCACGGCGCGGTTCTGGGCGTCGGCCATGCGCAGGCGAACGATGGCGTCGCTGGCGCGCAGCACGTACAGTACGCGGTGGCCGAGGATCGGCCAATTGATCGGTTTCGACACGAAATCGGTGGCGCCCACCTCGTAGGCGTTGGTGACCGCTTCGATGTCGTCGCCGCCGGTGACCATGATGATCGGCACCGGCGCGCCGGTTTCGATGCGGCGGATTTCGCGGCAGGCGGAAAAGCCGTCCATGTTCGGCATTTCGACGTCGAGCAGGATCAGGTCCGGCGCCATGCTCTGAAAATAGGTCACGGCCTGAACGCCGTCCTCGGCTTCGATGCCGTCCAGGCCGACCTGGCTGAGCATTTCCAGCATCAGCAGGCGCATCACCGGATCGTCGTCCGCCACCAGGACCACGCCACGTTTGTTGGGGGGAAGTGAGGCCATGTCAGATATCCTTCGCTGTGATGGCACGGAGCGAAGTGCTCACTGCCACGAATTCGTGCTCCATGTCGCCGAGGATGGCGGCAGCGCCGTCGGTGCGGTTGCTCTTGCCCAGCAGTTCCAGGTCCTTGCACATCTGCGCCAGCACGTCGGCGCCGACGTTGGCGCTGCTCGACTTGAGGCTGTGCGCGACCTTGCGCACGCCGCCGCTGTCGGCACCGGCGATGGCCGAGCGCAGGGCGGCGAACTGGCGCGGCGTGTCGTCGACATAGGCCGTGACGACGCGCTTGACCAGCACGTCGCCGCGCTCGCTCGACAGCGCGCGGATGTTGTCGAGGGCATGCGGGTTGATGGCTTCGCGGCTGGCGCCGTCGCGCGGCGGCTGCGCAACAGGCGCCGGTGCTGGCGCCGTTGCGGCGTTCGGCGTGCGCAGCGGCGGCATCGGGCCGACCGGATCGTTGGCCGGGGCCGACTCGACGGCGCGTGCGCCGCCCACCAGGGGCAGGGTGATCCAGCGGCCCAGCAGGGCGCTCAGCTGGCCCTGGGTAAACGGTTTGCTCAAATAGTCGTCCATGCCGGCGGCCAGGCAGGTTTCGCGGTCGCCCTGCAGCGCGTTGGCGGTGATGGCGATGATCGGCAGACTGCGCATGCCCTTGGTGTCGCGTTCCAGGCGGCGGATTTCGGCGGTGGCCGCCATGCCGTCCATCACCGGCATCTGGCAATCCATCAGCACGATGTCGTAATGGCTTTCCTGCGCCGCCTGCAGGGCTTCGGCACCGTTGCGGGCGCAGTGGACCGCCAAGCCCAGGCTGTCGAGCATGGCGGTGGCCACTTCCACGTTGACGGGATTGTCTTCGGCCAGCAGCACGCGGCGTTGGCCTGCCGCGGCGCTGGCGCGGCGTTCGACCGCCACCGGCGGCGCCGCCGCCACCAGGGCGGCGGGCGAGGTACGCATGCGCGAGGCCATGCATTCGAACAGGTCGCCCGGCCGCACCGGCTTGATCAACTGGTAGGCGACACCTGCTTCGCGGCGCTGTACCGGATCGGCCGCCAGGCGGTCGTCGCTGACCAGCAGGATGCGGGTGGCGCGGCTGACCGGCTCGGCGCGAATGGCGGCCGCCAGCGAGAGGCCGCTGGTGCGCGCCAGGTCCATGTCGACGATGGCGATGTCATAGGGGCGGCCGGCGTGCGCCGCCGTGGCCAGCCGTTCGGCCGCCTGCAGGGAGCTGTCGACGCTGTCGCAGTCGAGTTGCCATGCCTGTAACTGCTCCACCAGCTGTTCGCGGCTGGCGTTTTGTTCGTCGACAATCAGCACGCGTTGCCCTTCGATGGCGGTGAGCGAGAAGCCCGGCTCGTCCGGATCGACGCGCCGCTTGTCGAAAGTTACCGTGAACCAAAAAATCGAGCCTTGCGTTAAAGCATTGTCGACGCCGATGCGACCGCCCATCAGCTCGACAAGTTGCTTGGAAATGGCCAGGCCCAGGCCGGTGCCGCCGTACTTGCGGGTGGTCGAGCCGTCGGCCTGCGAGAACGCCTCGAAGATGCGGCTGCGCGCCTCGCGCGAGACGCCGATGCCGGTGTCGTGCACCTCGAAGCGCAGGGCGCAGGCCTGGGCGTCTTCGGCGCAGACCTGCACCGTGGCGCGAATCCGGCCATGGTCGGTGAACTTGATGGCGTTGCCCAGCAAGTTGGCCATGATTTGGCGCAGACGATTGGGGTCGCCGCAAATGGCCACCGGGATGTTGTTGGCGATATCGAAATCGAGAGCGATGCCCTTGTGCTGGGCTTGCGGCGTGTAGACATTATTAATGTCGTCGAGCAGATCCCACAAATTGAAATCGATGTATTCGACCGACAGTTTGCCCGCCTCGATCTTGGAAAAATCAAGGATGTCGTTGATGATGACCAATAAATGTTCGCCGGAACTTTTTACCAGGTGGGTGTACTTGCGCTGGGTATCGGTCAAGTTGGTACCGAGCAGCATTTCCGTCATGCCCAGCACACCATTCATCGGCGTGCGGATTTCGTGGCTCATGGTGGCGAGAAACGCACTTTTGGCGCGGCTGGCCGCTTCGGCGGCGTTCTTGGCTTTTTCCAGCTGCTCGGTACGCACGCCCACTTGCCGCTCGAGCTCATCGCGGTGATGACTGAGAGCGGCGCCGCGTCCCTCGATTTGCGCCATCATGGTGTTAAAACTGTCGATCAGCGCGCCGAGTTCGTCGGTTCGTTGATGCGCGATGCGCAAAGTAAAATTCTGGCTGGTCGATACCTGGCGTGCCGCATTGATCAGCTTGGTCACCGGGCCGGCAATGCTGCTTTTGAAGCGGCTCGCCAACAGCAGCGACAGCAGCAGCGAACCGCACATGGCGGCGGCGATCACGCCCAGGCCTTCGATGATGTCGCGCCACATGGCGGTCAGATCGGCCTCGATCATAACGACGCCAGCCTGGTTCTCATTGCTGCTGACGTCGCGATAGAGCCGCATGCGGGTGGACCACACCTTGCTGCCCTGCAGGTTCGCCGCGGCCAGCGCGGCGGCATCGACGCCGACGCTCTGCACGTCGTTGAACACTTCGTCGCGGCGGCTTGCGGCGACATAGCGGGCAAACACCTTGCCGTGGCGGTCGAACAAGGTGGCGCTGGCAATCTCTTCCTTGGCCTTCAGCGCCGACAAGGTATTTTGCGCAGCCTTGCGGTCGTTGAACAGCAGCGCCTCGACGCTGTTGGCGCCGATCACGCCAGCGAACGACGACAATTGCATGGCCTCGTCCTTGCGGTGATTGATCACTGAAATGACAGCGAATGCGAGGAACACGACAATCAGCGCGCTGCCGGTGGACAGGCATGAAATGATCGTCAATTTCTGGTTCAGGCTGCAGCGCGCAAATTTGAGCATGGCACACCTGCGTGGATGAGACGGTGAAAAATCAGGCGCTTGCGCGCGCTTTTCGCGGACGGAACTATTCCAGCAGAAAAAATATACGGGGAAAGATTGGCTCCAAGCTTGATATGACGCAAACGGTTATGGTCTTGGCGGCAACAGATAGGTGATTAGATTTCTGGTTGGAAAAGTTGTGTGCCATGGCGTTATACAGGGCGAACGGAGCATGTTTTATATGAAACGCGCGCCTGATTGCCTGCCGGCGTAGACGTGCCGGAGCCTCGATAGCGAACAGCCTGCCCGCCACTGCCTGCCTCAGCAGCAGCCGCCTTGCTTGCCGTTACCGTAGCGCGCCTGCTGGCGCTCGCGGAAAAATTCTTCGTAAGACATCACAGCTTGCCCGGGATGCGCCGCCTGGATATGCGCGACATAGCGCTCGTAGTCGGGCAGCCCGACCATCAGGCGCAAGCTTTGGCCAAGATATTTACCGAACTTGCCGCCGGCATCGGCCACCCCGGCGCAGCGCGCCGCCAACTCACCGAGTAATAGTGCGTTCAACATTTTGCCTGCCCTTCATTCATGGCTGCCGTGCACTAATCCTTGGGGGCGTCGCGGCGACGCTAAGGCGATCCCGCCTGTGCCCACGGCGCCAGCGCATACGGGGTCTCGTGCGCGCTCGGCGACGTGCTGGTGCGCGCCTGCATGACCGTGCGCCAGCCGTACACCAGCACGGCGACCACCACCAGCATGAATAACGCGGCCAATGACGCATCGACGTAGTCGTTGAAAACAATGCGGCGCATCTCCTCCATCGACTTGGCCGGCGCCAGCACGATGTCGCGGTCGATCGCCGCCTGGAATCGGCGCGCGTGGGCGACGAATCCCACGCTCACATCGCTGGCGAAGATTTTTTGCCAGCCGGCGGTGAGGGTGCAGACCAGCAGCCAGATGGTGGGAAGGATGGTCACCCAGGCGTAGCGGCCCCGTTTCATTTTGAACAGGACGCAGGTGGCCAGCACCAGCGCGATGCCGGCGAGCATCTGGTTGGCGATGCCAAACAGTGGCCACAAGGTATTGATGCCACCCAGCGGATCGATCACGCCCTGGTACAAAAAATAGTCCCAGGCGCCCACGCACAGCGAGGTGGCGATCAGGTTGGCGGGCAGGGAATCGGTACGTTTGACCGCGGGTGCCATCACCCCAGCAAGTCCTGCAGCATGAAGCGGCCGGCGCGCGTGCCGGCATCGACGGCGGTGAGGATGAACAGGGCTTCGAACAGGATGGCGAAGTGGTACCAGAACGCCATCATGGCCGGACCGCCCAGGGTGCCGGCGAGAATATTCGCCATGCCGACCGCAGGGTGGGCGCGCCCCCCGCACGCGAGATGATCGACAGTTCGCCGACGTCGTGCGCGGTCCGGGTCAGCACCTCCGGGGTGATGACGAAGCCGAGCTGCCCCACCGCCGCCGCGGCCGACTGGGCGGTGGCGCCGAGCAGCCCGGGCGGGCTGTTCATTGCAAAATAAATGCCAGGATCGATGGTCGACGCCGCCACAAGCGCCATGATGGCGACAAAAGACTCCATCAGCATGGCGCCATAGCCGATCAGGCGCGCATGCTGCTCGTTTTCGATCATCTTCGGCGTGGTGCCCGAGGCGATCAGGGCGTGAAAGCCGGACACCGCGCCGCAGGCGATGGTGATGAACAGAAACGGAAACAGCGTGCCCGACCACACCGGCCCGCTGCCGTCGATGAAGCGGGTGACCGCCGGCATGCGCAGGTGGGGCGCCACCACGTGGATGCCCACCGCCAGTCCGAGAATGGTGCCGATCCTCAGAAAGGTCGACAGGTAATCGCGGCGCCAGCAACAGCCAGGCCGGGATGACGGCGGCAACAAAGCCGTAGCCGATCAGCATCCCGGTCAGCTGCGGCCCGCTGAAGGTGAACATCGGCGCCAGCGCGGCGGAATCATGCACATACTGGCCGGCAAGAATGGCCAGCATCAGCAGCACGAAGCCGATCGCCGACACTTCGCCGATGCGGCCGACCCGGATGAAGCGCAAATAAATGCCCATGAACAGGGCGATGGGGACAGTGGCGAACACCGTGAAGCAGCCCCACGGCGAACCGGTCAGCGCCTTGACGACGATCAGCGCCAGCACGGCGAGGATGATGACCATGATCAGGAAGGTGCCGAGCAGGGCGATGACACCAGGTATCGGTCCCAGCTCGGACTTGATCAGTTCGCCCAGCGAGCGGCCGTCGCGGCGCATGGACATGAACAGCACCATGAAATCCTGCACGGCGCCGGCGAACACCACGCCGGCGAGGCTCCACAGCACGCCGGGCAAATATCCCATTTGCGCGGCCAGCACCGGACCGACCAGCGGCCCGGCGCCGGCGATGGCGGCGAAGTGGTGGCCGAACAGCACGTAGCGGTTGGTGGGGACGTAATCGAGCCCGTCGTTGTGTTTGTAGGCCGGCGTTTCGCGCTTCGGGTCGAGGCCGACCACGCGCGTGGCGATGAAACGGCTGTAGTAACGATAGGCGATCAGGTAGGTACAGACGGCCGCCGCCACGACCCACACGGCGTTGATGGTTTCTCCCCGCTTGAGGCCGACGTAGCCGAGCGCCGCGGCGCCGAGCAGGGCAATGGCGGCCCAGCCGGCTTGGCGCAGCAGTGTATTGATCGCCCGGTTCATCGCCGCTCTCCCGATTGGTGGTGAGGGTTGGAGTGGGGCGGCGAGGGAAAATTCATCGGCCCTGCGGGCGATACGATCTGTATCAATATCCACCAGCCTCGACAATGGCGTCGGCCCCGATTTTCGCCAGGCGCATAGCCGGTTTTAATCCGTGCCAGCCATGCGACATTCATATGAATTCCTGTATGCAACTCGGATGCGCTTGGTGTTACACTCGATTCAACCAAGGCCGACCTTCTGCGCGGCAGGTCAAAGGTTGCCCTGGGGTAATTTCTCCACTATGATGGGATGTATTACACATACCGACATGCAGATGGTCGCCACCGACACCACCCACTTTCCGCTGGTCGACTTGCGCGCTGTGTCGAACGGCGCCGATCAATGGGTTGCCATCAGCGCCCGGTTGGTGGACAGCGACGACAACGGCGACAGCGGCATTGCCGACAGTGGCATTGCCGCCGGCGCGGCCGCAGCGGGAAACGATGGCGTCCAGCCGGCCTCTGCCTGGCAGGCCGTGTTCGAGGGCAACGATCTACTGACCGCCATCGCCCCGCTCGATTGCATCGTCCACCTGCGTAGCGTCAAACTTTTAAGCGCGCCGTTGGTAGCAAGATTGCCCGCCAGCCGGGTGCTGTTTGCCGTCGATGTGGGGGCACTTGACGAAGACGACGCCGTGCGCCAGCTGTCCGGCTTGCAACAAGCCGGCTACCGCGTCCTGGTCGACGGTGCAACCGGCGCCGGCACCGTACTGCCGCCGACCCTGCGCGCTATCGCCCACGACTGCGCCGACCCGCTCACTTTCGCTGCCCCGCTGGCTGCGGTGTTCGGCCCGCACCTGGCGCACGGCGTCGACACCCCCGCCCTGTTCGACGCCTGCGGCCAGGCCGGCTTCGCCTGGTTCAGCGGCGACTACGCCTTGCAGGCGAGCGCGCTGGCCGACCATGCCGACGCCGCCGAGGATGGCTTGACGGCGCGCCGCCTGTTGAAGCTGCTGGGCCTGTTGCTGACCGATGCCGATACCCGCGTCATCGAAACGCAGCTGAAGCAGGACCCGGCGCTGTGCTACCACCTGCTGCGGCTGGTGAACTCGGCGGCGTTCGCGCCGCCCACGCCGATCCACGATTTTGCCCAAGCCATCGATCATCTCGGCCGGCGCCAGTTGCTGCGCTGGCTGCAGCTGTTGCTGTACGCCCGCCCACGCGCCGACGGCCTGATCAATCCGCTGTTGCCGATCGCCGCCCGGTGCGCCGCCCAGATCGAATCGTTGTGCAAGCAGCACGGCTACGGCCGCGATGAGCAGGACCTGGCGTTCCAGGTCGGCGTGTTTTCCCTGCTTGACGTGCTGCTGCGGATACCGATGGCGGAGATTGTGTCGGCGCTGATGTTGCCGCCCGACCTGGCCGGCGCCTTGCTCGAGCGCAGCGGCGTGCTCGGCCGCCTGCTGGCGCTGGTGGAAGCGTCGGGCGTCGCTACGTCGGGCGTCGCTACGTCGCGCGTCGTTACGTCGGGCGTCGTTACGTCGGGCGTCGTTACGTCGGGCGTCGCTACGCCCGCGGCCGCCGCCGCGCTACTGGCGGCCGCCGGCGTGACGCCGCAGCAATGGTGGCGCAGTCAGCTGCACGCCTTCCACTGGGCGATCCAGGTCAGCCGGAATTTATAAGATGCCCACGCCAGCGGCCGCCGACTTCATCGCCAGCAGCGCCGCCGTGTGCGACGCAGTGTTGCAGTTGCAGGGCGGCGCTCTGCACGAAGCGCTCGGCCGCATCGCCAGAATTCTGCTGGCCAGCCCGTACGGCATGTTCGATCCGCGCGCGCACGCGGTGCACGGCGCGCAGGCAGGGCAGCCTCCGGTCGGAGTTGGTCAGCTGCGCCAGCCGGTGGCGGGTACGGACAGCGTGTTCGGTTGCTACATCGTGTTCGGCCGCAGCCGTTACACCGACGAGGACCGCCACCTGCTGGCCAGCCTCGCCAAGCTGACCGCCAGCCTGCTGCAGCTGCACGCCGCGCGCCACGACCCGTCCACCCAATCGACCGAGGCCGAGGCGCAGCTGTCGCGCCAGACGCAAATTCTCGACAAGATCCAGGAATCGGTGCTGACGCTCGACGGCGGCGGCTACATCACCAGCTGGAACAAGGGCGCTGAACGGCTGTTCGGCTACAGTGCCAGCGAGGCGGTCGGCCAGCACATCCTGTTCCTCTACGTCGACGAAGACGCCAATTTTCCCGACGCCTTCGCCGAGCAGGGCGGGCGCATCATGGAAGTGCGCCGCCGCAAGAAATCCGGCGAAGTTTTCTGGGCCAGCCTGACGCTGTCGCCCTTGCTCGACCCCAATGGGCGCCAGAGCGGCCTGATCGCCTACATCGCCGACATCACCGGCCGCAAGCAGGCTGAAGAGCGCTTGCACCATCTGGCCTATTACGACGCACTGACCAATCTGCCCAACCGTACCCTGCTGGCCAAACTGCTCGACCAGGGCCTGGCCATGGCGCAACGCAAGGACATGGCCGGCTGCGTCTTGTTCATCGACTTGAACCGCTTTAAATGGATCAACGACACCTTGGGGCGCGCCATCGGCGACGAATTGCTGCGCCAGGTATCGCTGCGCCTGAAAGGGGCGCTGCGCGAGGAAGACATCGTGGCGCGCTTGTCGGGTGATGAATTCGTCGTCGGCCTGTTCGACATCCGCCAGCATTTCGAGGCGACCACCGTGGCGCAGAAGCTGCAAGCATCGCTGGTGCAGCCGTTCATGATCGAAGGCCACGACCTGCGGGTCGGCGCCAGCATCGGCATCAGCGTCTATCCGCAGGACGGAGGCGATGCCGAAACGCTGCTGCGCCTGGCCGACATCGCCATGGCCCGCGCCAAGCAGGGCCACGACAACCTCGAGGACAGCGTCGCCTTCTACAGCCTCGACATGAACCACGGCATGCACGAAAGAATGCGTATCGAGTCCGGGCTGCGCCACGCCCTCGGCCATGGCGAGCTGCTGCTGCATTACCAGGCGAAATTCGCCATCGACGACATCCGCATCATCGGCGCCGAAGCGCTGGTGCGCTGGCAGCACCCCGAACGCGGCCTGGTGCCGCCCGCCGAGTTCATTCCGCTGGCCGAAACGACCGGCCTGATCGTGCAAGTGGGCGAGTGGGTGCTCGAAGCGGCCTGCGCCCAGGCGGCGATCTGGCAAAGCGCCGGCTTGCCGGTGCTGCGCATTGCGATCAATGTCTCGGCGCGCGAATTCACGCCCGCTTTACCGGTGCGCGTGGCCGCCACCCTGGCGCGCTATCAACTGGCGCCCGAATGGCTGGAACTGGAAATCACCGAAAGCGCCTTGATGCACGATATCGGCCGGGTGATCGAGATCATGGACAGCATCAACGCGCTGGGCGTGACCCTGTCGCTGGACGATTTCGGCACCGGCTATTCGAGCCTGTCGTACCTGAAAAGGTTCCCCATCCAGAGTTTGAAAATCGACCGCTCGTTCACCATGGGCTTGCCGGACGACCCCAGCGACTGCGCGATCGCCACCACCATCATCGGCATCGGCCAAAAGCTCGGCCACCGCGTCATCGCCGAGGGTGTCGAGACGGTCGAGCAAATGGAATTCCTGCGCAAGTCCGGCTGCGACGAGGTGCAGGGCTACCTGTTCTCCAAGCCGCTCGGCGCCGAAGCGTTCGAGAAGGCTTTGCGGGAGAACTGGTTGTTATAGTGGTAGCTAGCCGCTAGTGGGGGTCTGGCGCTTGGTCCGAATGCGGCCCAGCCTGACCCCGTTTTGTCTCTGCCACCAGATTCAAATATGGATATCAGCACGGTTTTTGGAGGTCGCCTTATCGCACTCGCGCCCACCCCACGGTCCCGTCGCAGCACCAGTGCTGAAAGCATCGATTCGGCTGGCGCTGCCGGCTTATGTATAATGCTGGACTCCAGGAAGCGTGGCCGAGTGGTTGAAGGCAGCAGTCTTGAAAACTGCCGACGGTGTGAGCCGTTCGTGAGTTCGAATCTCACCGCTTCCGCCAGGAACACATCAATAAGCTCCCCAAACGGGAGCTTTTTTTTCGCCTCTTCATAGGGAAAAATAAAAATTTGGTGTCCAGGGACGTCCTACGCTGTCCAGCACTATCCATGATTTCGACGTGGCTAAAAACATGGGTAGGATTCGATGGCTCACCAAGTCAAAAAGCTCTCCGCCAAACTCATCTCCAACTCGAGTTCGCCTGGAAACTATAGCGACGGTGACGGTTTGTGGCTGCAGATTGCTGAAGGCGGTTCGAAGAGCTGGATCTTTCGATTCACGATCGCCGGCACAGCGCGCGAGATGGACTGGACGGCTTGAACGCCGTCAGTCTCAGCATAGCGGCGTGGTGGGCGAGCGCGAAAGGAGGAGGGTCACGTCTGGCAACGGACACGGGCTCAGCCGTGCCGCTTAACTTCGCTGGCTACTGATCAGGCCGTGTCCATCTGCCAGACCTGCCCCTCCGCTTTCCCTGTTGCCTGGCTCGATTCACTTGAACTTCTTGTCGTTGTCAATTTCACGACAGTCGGGGTCAGGGCCACGCTCAGCCACCAGGCAAAGGTCATTGTCGTGTCGCGGTCCAGCGTGGGAGAAGCTGAACTCCCCCAGCTCCTCGCTGGATGGGTGAAATAAAGCTTGCCAGCGGCGAGTATGTCAGGATACGCGGCCGGGGCAGAAGCCAAAGTGTGGCCTCCGACACAGGACTGCCCCCTCAGGCGAGCGCCGCCCTGGCGTCTGCGCGAGCCTTGATTTCGGCCAGCGACTGCGGTACGGGATGCAGATCCGACACCTTGCCGGCCTTGCCGACTTGCCCCGGCACATCGTGACCGAGCATCGCCGGGAGGCGACGGCTACAGGCGATCAGCAGGTCCAGATCCACATTGGTGTCGTATCCGCTGAGAGCCAGCATGTGCGTCAGGTCTTCGGTGCAGATATTTCCCGTCGCGCCGGGGGCGTAAGGACAGCCGCCCAAGCCGCCCAGCGAGGCGTCGAAGCGATCCACCCCGGCTTCCAGCGCGGCCATGGCGTTGGCCAGTCCCATGCCACGCGTGTTGTGAAAATGCAGTGTGAGTTCAGTGCCCGACCAGCGTTGCTTGAAAGCAGTGCACATCAGCTGCACCTGGGTGGGATGCGCCATCCCGGTCGTGTCGCACAGCGTGATGCCGTCCACGCCGAGATCGACGAAGCGCTGCGCCCAGCCAAACACCTCGTCCTGCTCGACCACACCTTCCATGGGGCAGCCGAAGGCGCACGACAGCGACACGTTCAAGGCCACGCCGGTCGGGCGGGCAAACGCGATGACCTCGGCGAGCTGTGCGAACGACTGCTCGCGCTGCATCCGCAGGTTGGTCAAGTTGTGCGTCTCGCTCATCGACATGACGATGTTGAGTTCGTCGGCACGGCAGGCCAGTGCGCGCTCGGCGCCGCGCACGTTGGGCACAAGTACGGTGTAGATCACGCCAGGAACACGCTCGATGCCCTGCATGACAGCCTCGGCGTCCGCAAGCGCAGGAATGGCTTTGGGCGAGGTGAACGAAGTGACCTCGATCTTCGCAAGCCCGGTTCGGCTCAACATATCGATCAGAGCGATTTTCTCGCTGGTCGGGATGAATGCGGGCTCGATCTGGAATCCGTCGCGCACTGCGACGTCCTGAATGTAGACCCGCTGATTATTTCCGTGCTGCATTTGATTTCTCCGTTGGCTGGGGCTCAGGCAATCACGTGCTGCTCGCGCAGGTCATCAATCTCCGCAGCGGTCAAGCCGAGGTCACGTAACACCGAGACAGTGTGCTCACCGAGCGCGGGCGCCGCCTCGCGGATCTGGCCGGGTGTCCCACTCAGTTTCGGGACGATGCCGGGCACCTTCATACGCGTTCCGTCCTTCGTTGTTATGTCATGGATCATCTCGCGCGCCTCGTAGTGAGGATCGCTCATGATGTCCGCCGCCGAATAGATCTTCCCTGCCGGAACACCTGCCTTCGACAGCACGGCCAGTACCTCCTCCTGGGAGCGAACCGACGTCCACGCCTCGATGGCGCTGTCGATTTCCTCAACGCCGGCGACCCGGCCATCGTTGTGCTCAAAGCGGGGGTCGTTGGCCAGGTCATCCCGCCCGATCGACTGCATCAGGCGACGGAAGATGCTGTCGCCGTTGCCCGCCACCAGCACGTAGTTGCCGTCGTTGCAGCGGTAGGCATTGGTTGGCGCGATGCCAGGCAAGGAACTTCCTGTGCGCTCGCGGGTATGACCCATGAAATCCTGCTCCGGGATCAGGCTCTCCATCATATTGAACACCGACTCGTAAAGCGCCACGTCAATATACTGGCCCTTGCCACCATGGACGTCCCGGTGGTAGAGCGCGAACATGGTGCCCATGACGCCGTGCAGGGACGACAGCGAGTCACCAAGACTGACGCCGACGCGTACCGGCGGACGGTCCGGATAGCCTGTGACGTAGCGCAGCCCTCCCATCGCCTCGCCGATCACGCCGAAGCC
>JAQGNM010000456.1 GCA_028291845.1 Massilia sp.
GCGCCTGCTGCGCCTGCTGCGCATACGCCGCCGTCAGCGGATCGACGTCGAAGGGCAGCATGCGGCCCAGCGAGCCGGCCATGCCGCCGATGGTGCTGCCCAGTCCCGACTGGCCGAACAGGCCGCCGACGGCGCCGCCGAGCGGGCGCGCTACCTGACCGATCATATTGCCGAGCCAGCCTTGAGGGTCGATTTGCTGGCCCATCTGCTGCTGTTGCAACTGCTGCTGCAACTGCTGTTGTAACTGCTGTTGCAGCTGCTGTTGCTGCGCCTGTTGTGCGTAGGCTTGCGCAACCGGGTCGGCGCCGAACGGCAGCAGACTGCCGACCAGGCCGCCGATGCCGGAGCCGATGTTTTGTCCGAGGCCGGGCTGGTGGAACAGGCCGCCGATGCCCTTGCCGATCAAGCCGCCCAGGGGGCCACCCAACATGCCGCCCGCCAGAAATTGCGGCTCGAGCGTTTGTCCGATACCGTACTGCTGTTGTAATCCAGTCATAGTGTTCTCCACTTATATATAGTTGTTGTCGATACGCGACGCTCACCATGGTGTCGGCGCCGCGCGGCGCCAACGAACGGCTGCACGCCTCCCGCTCCCGCGTATTTGTCACGCCAGGCGCTGCTGCTCGTTCATCGGTCAGGGTAGGACAGGGGGGCTAGAACGAAGTTTTGACTTATTTGCGTTTTTTGGGGGCGACTACGACTGGCACAGAAGTGCGCCACAAAACGGTAAAATAGCCGCCCGCGCGCCGTGCCGCGCCCGTTCACCCGCGCTGCGACGGCAGCACATCGACCCATGACAAGTCTTTCCCATCAAGCAGGCGGCGCCGCGCCGAGCCTCGCCCTGTTTTGCAAAGTGGTCGACAATTTCGGCGACATCGGCATCTGCTGGCGCCTGTCGCGCCAGTTGCAGTGCGAGCACGGCGTCGACGTCACCTTGTGGGTCGACGACCTTGCCACCTTCAAGCGCATCTGCCCGCCAGTGGACCCGGCCGCGCCGGTCCAGCGGGTGGCCGGCGTCACGGTGCGCCACTGGTCAGGACAGGACGGCGTGTTCACCCCGGCCGACGTGGCCGACACGGTCATCGAATTTTTTGCCGTCGACATCCCGCCCGGCTACATCGACGCCATGGCGCAATGCACGCCGCGCCCGGTGTGGCTGAACCTGGAGGGCATGAGCGCCGAGGAGTGGGTCGAGGGCTGCCACACCTTGCCGTCGACCCATCCGCGCCTGGGGCTGATCAAGCATTTCTTTTTTCCCGGTTTTACGCCAAGGACCGGCGGCCTGCTGCGCGAAACCGGGCTCGACGCCGAGCGCCTTGCCTTCCAGGCCGACCCGGCCGCGCGCAGGGGCTTCCTGGCCGCCCTCGGCGTGAGCGACACTGAGCAGGCCGCCTTCAAGGTCTCGCTGTTTTGCTATCCGCATGCGCCGGTGGCGGCCCTGTTCGCCGCCTGGCGTGAGCACGACACGCCGCTGGTTTGCCTGGTGCCGGAGGGCGTGGCGCAGGATGCCGTCGGCGACTTTCTCGGCGCCGCGGCAATACCGGGCGCGGCGGCCACGCGCGGCGCCCTGACCGTGCGGGTGGTGCCGTTCATGGCGCAGCCCGACTACGACAAGCTGCTGTGGGCGTGCGACCTGAACCTGGTGCGCGGCGAGGATTCGATCGTGCGGGCGCAGTGGGCCGGCCGTCCGTTTGTCTGGCACATCTACCCGCAGGACGAGAATTTGCATCACGTGAAACTGCGCGCTTTCCTGGGGCGTTTCTCGCCGCAACTGGAAGCGGCCAATGCCTTCAATCTGCGCTGGAACGATGCTATCGACAGCCGGGGCGACTGGAGCGAGACGTGGCGCGCATACTTCGGCGCCCACCCCGCCAGCGCCGAGCGCGCCGAGCAGTGGCAGCGCGCGATAGCGGACAACGGCGACCTGGCGTCGAATCTGTTGCGTTTTGCCGGAGCGGTGCGGCGGCAAAGCGCTCAGCGCGCTATCTAGATGCGGTATAATGCGCGGTTGATTTGGAGCACCTGACAAGACGCCCATGGTGGCAATGGCTTTTTTCCCTGAACGTCTTGTCAGGCGCCCTGGTTGGAAACTCTTAATTTGAGATCAAACGCGCTTCAGGCGATTCGGGCCAGGCGGCGGCAGATGATTTTTTAGCAAACCACTTTTTAGAACTATTTATTATGAAACCTGCAAAAGAAATTCGCGTTGGCAATATCATCATGGTCGACAGCAAGCCAATGATCGTGCTGCGCTCTGACGTCAACGGTTCGAGCCGTACCGGCTTCACCTACAAGTGGAAGATGAAAAATCTTCTGACCAACAGCCCGATGGAAAACGTCTTCCGCGGCGACGACAAGTTCGACGTCGTCGTGCTCGACAAGAAGCCGGTCACCTACTCGTACTTCGCCGATCCGCTGTTCGTCTTCATGGATGAAGAATACAACCAGTACGAAATCGAAGAAGAGAACCTGGGCGACGCCTTGCACTACCTGAAGGACGGCATGGAATGCGAAGCCGTGTTCTACGACGGCAAAGCCATCTCGGTCGAACTGCCGACCACCATCCAGCGCGTGGTCGCCTATGCCGAGCCAGCCGTCAAGGGCAATACTTCGGGCAACGTCCTGAAGGAAGCCAAGCTGGAAAACGCCATCGAAGCGAACCGTCACACCATCTCGGTGCCGCTGTTCGTCAGCCAGGACGACACCATCGAAGTCGACACCCGCACCAACGAATACAAGCGCGTCATCCGCAACTAAGATTGCCTGCTTTATCAAAAACGCTGCCTGCATGGCAGCGTTTTTTTTCGTCCAAGCAATATTGTTGTACCCGATTTACGCTACCATCGTCCGCTCATCTACTCACGGAGCAATGCATGGATCGCAGGGATTTTGTTCGGATCGGCGCGGCAGCCGGCGCCGCCGCGGCCGCGATGGCCGCCACTTCAAGCAGCAGCGCCGCGCCGGCGGTGATTGGCGCCGGGATTCTCGAAGCGGGCGTGCTGGAGCAGCAGGCGGCGATGGCGGCGGGCGGTTTGAGCGCCGTTTCGCTGGCCCGGCAGTACCTGGCGCGCATCGCCGCCATCGACAAGCGCGGACCGGCGCTCAACGCCGTGATCGAACTCAATCCCGACGCCATCGCGATTGCCCGCGCGCTCGATGCGGAAAGGGCCGCCGGCAAGCTGCGCGGACCGCTGCACGGCATCCCGGTTCTACTGAAAGACAATATCGCCACCGCCGACAAGATGAGCACCAGCGCCGGTTCGCTGGCCTTGAACGGCGTGCGCGCCAGCCGCGACGCGTTTGTAGCGGCGCAGCTGCGCGCGGCCGGCGCCGTCATCCTCGGCAAAACCAACCTGTCCGAATGGGCGAATATGCGCTCGACCCATTCGGTCAGCGGCTGGAGCGGGCGCGGCGGCTTGACCAAAAATCCGTATGCGCTCGACCGCAATACCAGCGGCTCCAGTTCCGGCTCCGGCGCGGCGATCGCCGCCAGCCTGGCCACCCTGGCGGTAGGCACCGAAACCGATGGCTCGATCGTCTCGCCGGCGTCGACCTGCGGCCTGGTCGGCATCTAGCCGACGCTGGGCCTGGTCAGCCGCAGCGGCATCATCCCGATCGCCGCCTCGCAGGACACCGCCGGCCCGATGACACGCAGCGTCAGCGACGCCGCCCTGATGCTGGCGGCGATGGCCGGCGCCGACCGGCTCGATGCCGTCACCGGTGAATCGAGCGCGCGCGATGCGGCAGGCCGTGCCGCCGATTACGCCAGGGCGCTGGCGCCGGGCGGCTTGAAGGGCAAGCGGCTCGGCGTGGCGCGCAATTTCTTCGGCCGCGCCGACGGCGTCGACGCTGTCATCGAAAAGGCGCTGGCGGTGCTGGCGGCGCAAGGCGCGATCCTGGTCGACGTCAAGGTGCCCAATACCGACAAGTACGACGACAGCGAGACCGAGGTGCTGCTGTACGAATTCAAGCCGGGCCTGGCCGCGTACCTGGCCGACTACGCGCCGCACGCGCCGGTGAAGAACATGGCCGACGTGGTGGCGTTCAATGTCAAAAACGCCGGCCACGAAATGCGCTTTTTCGGCCAGGAGCATTTGCTCAAAGCGCAGGACAAGGGCGCCCTGACCGACAAGGCCTATCTCGATGCGCTTGCCAACAACCGCCGCTACGCGCGCGAGGAGGGCATCGACCAGGTACTGAAAGAACACAAGCTCGATGCGCTGGTGGCGCCCACCGGCGGCGTCGCCTGGCTGACCGATTTCATCAACGGCGACCATTACGGCGGCAGCTTCTCGTCGCCGGCGGCGGTGGCGGGCTACCCGCACATCACGGTGCCGGCCGGTTTTCTGAACGGCCTGCCGGTGGGGCTGTCGTTTGTCGGCACGGCGTTTACTGAGGCGGCGCTGATCGGCATGGCCTACGGCTACGAGCAGGCCAGCCGGCAGCGCCGCGCGCCGACGTTTCCGGCCTCGGTCAACATGAAGGCGTAAGCAGGCCGAACTTTGCATTGACAGATATGCGACACATGTCGCATACTTGGCTTCGTTGTCACATGGAGTCAGTATGAAGCCGTCAATGCCGCGTTTCAAGGCGATACGCCTTTCCCCGCTGCTGTACTTGTTGTATTCAACCGGTGTATTCGCGCAGCACGATGCGCCGCCCGTGCCCGTGCCCGTGCCCGCTCCCGCTCCCGCTCTCGCTCCCGCCAGCGTGGAAATCAGCGCCACCCGCGACCGCGCCCGCCAGCAGGACACGGCGGCGATGACGGTGATTCGGCGCGACGAGCTGCTGCGCTTCGGCGACCAGAGCGTGGCAGACGCCCTCAAGCGGGTGCCCGGCATCACCGTCGGCGGCGTGCAGGGCCGCGGCGGGGAAATTCGCATGCGGGGACTGGGCAACGGCTATACACGGGTGCTGCTCGACGGCCAGCCGGCGCCCAGCGGCTTCGCCATCGAATCGATCTCGCCGGACCAGATCGAGCGGGTCGAAGTGCAGCGCGTGGCGACGGCGGACAGCGGCGCCCAGGCCATCGCCGGCACCATCAACATCGTGCTGCGCAAAGCTAGCGCCAAGCCGGAACGCGAGTTCAAGGCGGCGCTGTCGCTGGCGCACGACCGCGCCACTGCCGAGTTGAATGGGCAGTTCAGCGGCCAGTTCGACAGGGTCAACGCCTCGCTCGGGGTGGTGGCGGTCGACGCCCGCGCCGCCATTGCCTCCACCGACCGCGAAAGCGGCTTCGATGCTGCCGGCGGCGTGATCCTGGACCGCAGCAGCCGCTCGCGCCAGGACGAACACCGCCCCACCATCAACCTGACGCCGCGGCTGGTGTGGACGCTGCCGAACGGCGACACGCTGACATCGCAAAACTTCCTGCGCTTTCTGGCGCTCGACATGCGCACCCGCAACAGCGAGCGCACCGCGCTGGGCGAGCCGACCAGCTTTCCGGATAATAGCGCGCAGTTCCGCGCCCATACGCGCACCCAGCGCAGCGACCTTTTGTGGCTGCACCAGATGGAGCAGGGCGCGCGCCTGGAAGTGCAGCTGGGCCTCAGTCGTTTCCGCCGCCGCGCCACCAACGACTTCGAAGGCGCCGCCGTCGATCCGAGTGATAACGTCTCGCGCATCGTCGACTCGACGGCGAAGGAAGACAACTGGAGCCTGACGGGAAAGTGGACCATCGGCACCCTCGCGCCGCTGCTTGGACATGCGCTGGTGGCCGGCTGGGACGCCGCGCGCGGCGAGCGCACCGAGACCCGCTTCGAACTTATGCACGAAGTGTCCACGGCGCGGCTGGCGCGGCTGGCGCTGTACCTGCAGGACGACTGGACGGTCACGCCCGCCTTGTCGCTGTCGCTGGGCGCGCGCTACGAAGCCTTCCACATCGACAGCTCCGGCAACGTGCTCGACACGGTTAAGCGCCGTTTATACGCCGGCGGCCCGCTGCTGCAGGCGCGCCTTAAAACGTCGCAGGACGGCCAGGTGCGCCTTGGCCTGACCCGCACCTTCAAGCTGCCGACCCTGGCCAGGTTGTCGATGCGGCGCTACACGGTCGACAACAACAACTCGCCGCTGACGCCTGACGAGCAGGGCAACGCCGCGCTGCTGCCGGAGCGCGCCTGGGGACTGGACCTGGCCTATGAACATTACTTCAGCAAGAGCGCCATGCTCAGCGCCAGCGTGTATGCGCGGCGCATCGACGACGTCACCGTCGCCCGCATCGAACAGCGCGCTGCGAGCTGGGTACAGACGCCGGTCAACGCCGGCCGCGCCGACACGCGCGGCATCGAGCTGGAAGGCAAGAGCACGCTGGCCGGCTTCGAGTTGCGCGCCAACGCCGCGCGCAACTGGTCGCGCATCGACAGCCTGCCGTCGCCCGGCAACCGCTTGCCGGACCAGGCGCCGTTCAGCGCCGGCGCCGGCGTCGACCGCCGCATCGACGGCTGGCCGCTGACCTTGAGCGCCAACCTGACGATCCAGGGCGGCGCGCAATCGCGCTACGCCGAGCGCATCCTGGTGACCGGCGCCACCCAGCGCGAACTCAATCTGGCGGCGCTGTGGCGCGTCGATGCGCGCAGCAGCTGGCGGCTGTCGGCGTCGAACCTGCTGGCGCAGCGCAACGACAGCACGGCGCAATTTCGCGACGCGGCCGGCAGTTTGCGCTCGCTGACGGCAACGCCGACGTGGACCACGCTGCGGCTGGCGTATGAGCGCAAGATGTAGCGTGCGGCGGGGAGGCGGCACTGCCTGCCCCGCGCCTACCTGGCCTTTTTGGCTTTCAAGAACACCGGTCCCCACAGCGGATGCCCATGTTCTCCCGGCGCCAGGTCGAACGCCGGATCGAGCTTGAACGCCTTGTCGAAGGTCTGCCGGCACAGGGTGGTGCGGCTGGTCACGCAATAACTGAAGGCGCTGTATTTGAGGGCGCTCAGCTGGGTCGACTTGTTGGCGCCGGTGAGGTCGGCCTGGCCGAGCCGCCGGACGGCGCCGTTGTAGTCGCCCTTGTCGTACAGGGCGACGCCGTCGCGCAGTCCGGGAACGGCGGCGGGGGTGACGACAGCCGAGGGAGTACTGGTGCAGGCGGCCAGCGTGGCTACGATAACTGTCGGCGCGAGGAGCAAACGATGGCTCATGGAGCGGTCCTGGGCGAGCGGTAAAAATAATCCATTACCGGGCGGCGGAAAAATCGTGGGCGATGGCGTTGGCGCTGTTTTTGCCGACTTCGATGGTGACCGTATGCTCGCCAAAACCCGGGTTGACGATGCGCACCTGGTACGTACCCGGCGGCAGATTCAGGCGCTTGAGCGGCGGGCTGACGCCGCGCTCGCGGCCGTCGACGAACACCGTGCCCCAGGGCTTGATGCTGAGGCCAACCGGCAGCGTGTCGGCAGCAGGCGCCTTGACCCTTTTGGCCGGCGCCGTCACCAGGGTCTCGCTGGGGCCGGGCGAGCCGGCGCTGTCGTCCCGGTCGGACGGCCGCTGGATATCGGCAGCCGGTGGCGGCGACGACAACGGCGGCGCGGCGCCGGCGGCCGGCGCCGCCTCGACACGTGTGCGCGGCTGGGGATGGGCCAGCATGATGGTGTCCTCGCCGCCGTCGCGCAACAGTGACGCCAGCATGTAGACGCCGCCCAGCACCACCGCCACCGCCAGGGCAAGCGGCAGCCAGCGGCGCGGCCCCGGGGCGGACGCAGTGGCTGCGCCCGACGCCGTGGCCAGGCTGGCGCCATCGCCGACCGGCATG
>JAQGNM010000486.1 GCA_028291845.1 Massilia sp.
ATGCCCTTGGCGTGTTCTTCCAGGCTCTTGGACACTTCCAGCAGCGGCGTCGGCAGCACCGACTAGCCGACGTTCTTGGCGGCGGAGTAGAACTGCCCCGACATCAGGCGCGCCAGGTAGCGGTTGAGGGCGCCCACCGGCGGCGAGATCGACATGTCGTTGTCGTTGAGGATGACCAGCAAATTCAGGTCTTCCTGCACGCCGGCGTTGTTGAGCGCCTCGAAGGCCATCCCGGCGGTCATCGAACCGTCGCCGATCACGGCGATGGCGTGACGGTGTTCGCCCTTGATCTTGGCCGCCTGCGCCATGCCCAGCGCCGCCGAGATCGAGGTCGACGAGTGGGCGGTGCCGAAGGTGTCGTACTCGCTCTCGTCGCGCTTGGGGAAGCCCGACAAACCCTCGAACTGGCGCAGGGTGTGCATGCGCTCGCGCCGGCCGGTGAGGATTTTATGCGAATAGGTCTGGTGGCCGACGTCCCAGACGATGCGGTCGTAGGGCGTATTGAAGACGTAATGCAGGGCGATCGACAGCTCGACCGTGCCGAGATTGGACGACAGGTGGCCACCCGTTCGCGCCACCGATTCGAGCAGGTACTGGCGCAATTCGGCCGCCAGCGGCGTCAGTTGGGTGCGTGCGAGCTTACGCAGCTCGGCCGGTTGATTGATAGTCTCTAGCAAGTTCATTTATGCTTTCCGCTGCACGATCAGGTCGGCCAGCTCGCGCAAGCGCCGTCCCTGTTCGCCAAATGGGATCAGCGCCTCGTGCGCCTGCCCTCTCAATGTTTGCGCCAGCGCGCGGGATGCGTCCAGGCCGAGGATCGACACGTAGGTCGGCTTGTTGGCGGCGGCGTCCTTGCCGGCGGTTTTGCCCAAGGTGGCCGAGTCGGCCGTCGCATCGAGCACATCGTCGACCACCTGGAAGGCCAGGCCGACGGCGTTCGAATAGGTCGCCAGCGCCGCTTGTTCGGTATCGGCGATGTCGCGCCCGGCCAGCGCGCCCAGCATCACCGAGGCCTTCAGCAGCGCACCGGTTTTCAGTTGGTGCATGCGCTCGAGCTGCGCCTGCGTCAGGCTGACGCCGACGCTGTCCAGATCGATGGCCTGACCGCCGCACATGCCGCCCGACCCGGCCGCGCCGGCCAGCACGCGCAGCATCGCCAGCAGCCGCGCCGGCGGCACGATCGGGTCGGCGGCCAGCACGTCGAACGCCTGCGCCTGCAAGGCGTCGCCCACCAGCAGGGCGGTCGCCTCGTCGTAGGCGATGTGCACGGTCGGTTTGCCGCGGCGCAGGGCGTCGTCGTCCATGCAGGGCATGTCGTCGTGCACCAGCGAGTAGGCATGAATCATTTCGACGGCGGCGGCGGCGCGCGCCAGCACATCGAGTTCGGCACCGCTGACCTGGCCGGCGGCGAACACCAGCAGCGGACGGATTCGCTTGCCACCTCCGAGCACGGTGTAGCGCATGGCCTCATGCAGGCGCGCCGGATCGGTGCCGGCGGCCGGCAAAAACCGCTCGAGCGCGTCCTCGACGTGCACCTGCACGGTCTGCATCCAGCCATCGAATGAAGCGGTCATGCTCATGCGCTGTCGCCGTCAATGGTGTCGGTGACGTTGGTGGCGAATGGTTTGAGGATGTCACCTTCGAGCACTTTCACTTGCGCCTCGACCTTTTCCAGCTGGGCGGCGCAATATTTGACCAGTTCGGCGCCGCGCGCATAGGCGGCCACCGATGCCTCCAGCGCCAGCGTGCCCGATTCCATCTGGGTCACCAGTTGCGCCAGTTCGGCCATTGCTTCTTCGAAGGAAACCGGCGCGCCGGGGCCGGCCAGCTCATCCGCTAATAATTTCTTTGCCATAGGTGCTTTTTTTATGCGAACGGCCGCGCGGCGATTTGTCACATATACGCAACTTCGCCGCCGGCAGCCTGTCCAATTCCTTATTCTAGAACAATCCCAGTGTTCGACACCACCGTTGGCACGCATTGACAAGGCGGCCAACACGGTCAAAGGAGGCATTTTATCGCAAGCGCCGTAACGGTCCGTGGTACGCCTGCAAAAAATTGTTGATCAATCAAGCTTTATTGCGCGCGTAACCGCATGCCGGGGAAACTGCTGTGTCCGTTAGAAGGTATAATCGCCGGTTCTTTCCAAAAACCGGTCTCGCGCGACATTGACAGACGGTGATGGATTTCTTCTTTTGCTTTGCTCGATGCCTGCCGGTTTTTAAAAATCCGCGCTCGATGCAACTTTGATTGGGGGTTGGGATGTCCGATCTGGCGACCCACGCCAAGCTGGCGCGGCCACAAGCGCAGCTTCCGGTAGATGTGTATTTTGATGAATCGCTGCTGCAGCGCGAATTGCAAACGCTGTTTCGCGCCGGGCCGCGCTATGTCGGCCACGAACTGATGGTGCCGAATGTCGGCGATTTCGCCACCCTTGCTGCTGAGCACGAGGGTCGCATGCTGGTACGCAACAAGGACGGCATCGAGGTGCTGTCGAACGTCTGCCGCCATCGGCAGGCCCTGATGTTCAACGGCCGTGGCAATGCGAGCAACATCGTGTGCCCGCTGCACCGCTGGACCTACGATTTAAAAGGCGAACTGATCGGTGCACCGCATTTTCCGGAAACGCCGTGCCTGAACCTGTCGAAGACCCCGCTGCAGAACTGGAACGGCTTGTTGTTTGAACAGAACGGCTACCAGGTGATGGAGCAGTTGAATAATTTGTCGGTGGCGAAGGACTTCGATTTTTCCGGCTACATGCTCGACCACGTCGAAGTGCAGACCTGTAATTACAACTGGAAAACCTTCATCGAGGTGTACCTGGAGGATTACCACGTCGAGCCCTTCCACGCCGGCCTGGGCGGCTTTGTCAGCTGCGACGATTTGCGCTGGGAATTCGGCCGCGATTACTCGGTGCAGACGGTCGGCGTCAACCGCGGCCTGGAAAAATCCGGTTCGACGATTTACCAGAAATGGCAGGAACAGGTGCTCAAGTTCCGCGGCGGCGTGCCGCCCGACAAAGGGGCAATCTGGTTCACCCTCTATCCGAACATCATGGTCGAGTGGTATCCGCACGTGCTGATCGTCTCGACCCTGTGGCCGGACGGCCCGCAAAAAACCCGCAACGTTGTGGAGTTTTATTACCCTGAAGAAATCGTGCTGTTCGAGCGCGAGTTCGTCGAGGCCGAGCGGGCCGCCTACATGGAAACCTGCGTCGAGGATGATGAAATCGCCCTGCGCATGGACGCCGGCCGCCGCGTGCTGTTGAAGCGCGGGGTCAGCGAGAGCGGCCCCTACCAGTCGCCGATGGAAGACGGCATGCAGCACTTTCACGAGTGGTACCGCAGCAAGATCGATCTGAGCGAAGGCGGCAAGTAGGTGGCATCCCTGTGGATGCTGGCCGCGGCTTTCCTGTTTTCGGTAATGGGAGCCTGCGTCAAGCTGGCATCGGCCTGGTTCACGGTCGCTGAAATCGTCATGTACCGCGGGCTGGTCGGCATCGTCATGCTGGCGGTGCTGGTGGTGCATCAGGGCGGCAGCTTGCGCACGGTGCATATGAAGGATCACCTGTGGCGCGGCCTGGTCGGCGTGGTGTCCTTGTGGATGTGGTTTTACGGCATTTCCAAACTGCCGCTGGCCACCGCCGTCACCCTCAATTACATGTCGCCGATCTGGATGGCGGCCTTTTTGTTCTGCGCCGGCTGGTGGCACGCGAAGGACCATGTCGAATGGCCTCTGGTGGTGGCGATCCTGTGCAGTTTTATCGGCGTCACCCTGGTGCTGCAGCCCGCCTTCGAAGCGAAACAGTGGCTGGGGGCGATCACCACCCTGTGCTCCGGCCTGTTTTCGGCGGCGGCGTATTTGCAGGTGAGAAAACTGTCGCTGCTGGGCGAGCCGGAATACCGGGTAGTGTTTTATTTTGCGATCATGAATTTGCTGGCCGGCCTGGCCGGCAGCGCCACCACCGTATTTGATCCGGCCGTGGTCACCTTTCACCTGCCCGATCTGGAAGGCGCCGGCCTGCTGCTGTTGCTGGGCGCCAGCGCCACCCTGGCGCAACTGGCGATGACGCGCGCTTACGCCGTCGGCAAGACGCTGGTTGTGGCAAATTTGCAATACACCGGTATCATCTTCTCCAGCATCTGGAGCATGCTGCTGTGGGGCGACCGCTTCGACTGGCACGTGTGGCTGGGCATGGCGGTGATTCTCGGCTCCGGCCTGGCCGTGACCTATTACAATACCCGCAACACCGAGCGTGGCAAGGCGGTCGACAAGACCGACCCGATCGCCAGTGAAACCTGAGGAAGCACCGAGGAGACCCTAGATGATGTTCACGACCCTGATCAGCGCTGAACAATTGGCTGCACTCACCGGCGACGTGGTGATCGTCGATTGCCGGCACGACCTGATGCTGTTGACGGCCGGACGCGCCGCCTATGACGCCGGCCACATCCCCGGCGCCGTGTTCGCCGACATGGAGATCGACCTGGCCGGCCCCAAGAGAAATGCCGCCGGCGTGTTCCAGGGCCGCCATCCCTTGCCCGCGCAGGACGATTTTATTGCCGTGCTGCGCCGCTGGGGCGTCGACGACGGCACCCAGGTGGTGGCGTACGATGCCCACGGCGGCATGTATGCGGCGCGCTTGTGGTGGATGCTGCGCTGGATCGGCCACAAGGCGGTTGCCGTGCTCGACGGCGGACTGCCAGCCTGGCGCGGCCAATTGAGCACCGAGACGCCGCCGGCGCGCGCAGCGGGCAATATCGCGGCGCGCCCTGCGCTGGTCGAAACGGTCGATGCCGCCTCGTTGGTGGCCAACCTGTCTTCGCGCGCCCTGCAGGTGGTCGACGCCCGCGCACCGGACCGCTTTCGCGGCGAGAACGAGGTGGTCGATCCGGTCGGCGGCCATATTCCGGGAGCCGTCAACCGCTTTTTCAAGGACAATCTGGCCGCCGACGGCACCTTCAAACCGGCCGACGCACTGCGCGCCGAACTGGCGCTGGTCGGCGATCCTGCCAAGGCGGTGATGCAGTGCGGCTCGGGCGTCACCGCCTGCCACAACCTGCTGGCGCTGGAAGTGGCGGGATTGAAAGGGGCGAAATTGTATCCGGGGTCGTGGAGCGAGTGGTCGGCTGATACCTCGCGGCCGGTGCAAAAAGGTTAGCGTGCAGTAGGGGGACTGGCCGGGCCGCGAATGGCACAAGCGCGCACGCGCGCAGATGCCTGTCCCATTCAGGCGAACCACCGTCATCAACCGTGGTGGCTGTCTCAGGCATGGGACAGGCACCTACCGGCGCCAGTCCCCCTCTGTTTTAATGCCCGCGCGTTAAAACCAACACGATTACCACACCCAACCCGATCAACAACACCTGCGGTACCGATTCGCGGATCGTCGCCCGTCTCTGCATCTGCGGCATCAGATCGCTCACCGCGATATAAATAAAACCCGACGAGGCAAACACCAGCACGTAGGGAATCAGGCCGCTGGCGCGGTCGAGCGTGAAGTAGCCGAGCAGGCCGCCGGCCACTGCCAGCAGGCTGCACAATAAATTGAACACGTAAGCGCGCATGCGCGAAAAACCGGCATTGAGCAGGACGATGAAATCGCCGATTTCTTGCGGGATTTCGTGGGCGATGATGGCCACGCCCGTCACCAGGCCCAGTTGCGGGTCAGCCAGGAAAGCGGCGGCGATCAGGATGCCGTCGGTAAAATTGTGCATGCCGTCACCGATCAGGATCATCCAGCCGGCGCGGCCCGCTTCCATGGCGTCGTGGCCGTGCGCGTGATGGTGGCCGTCGCCCTCGTGGTGGTGCGAGTGGCGCAGGATGGCCAATTTTTCAAGCACAAAAAAGCATAGCAGGCCGGCCAGCAAGGTGGCGAACAGGCTGCGCGGATCGGCTTTCGACTCGAACGCTTCCGGCAGGGCGTGCAGCAGCGAAGTCGACAACATGATGCCGACCGACAGGCTGACCATCCGTTCGACGACTTTCGACAGAAACGTAAACGAAAACACCGCCGCGGCGGTGATGCTGACGACGCCGGCAAGGGTGGTCGCCAGCAAGATGGAAATGAGTACGGGATCGATTTTTAGCCTCGTGGATGCGTTCGCCGCAGTTCAGGCGAGCGGGCATTGTACTGCACAGCTGCACCTATTAGCGGATCGGCAAGGTACGGCGACTTCCCACAGAGCACGAAACCGCCGCGACAGACGTAAAAAAACCCGGCAGACGAAGCTGCCGGGTTTTTTTGTCGCCTTGATTAATTGGTGGCGGTGAAAGGCAAGGTCTTGGTGGTCACGTAACCAGGCGCCGAGGCGGCGATGGTGTAGATGCCCAGGCCCGGATTGAGCGCTGCCGTAGTGTTCCAGGTCAGAGGCTGACCGGCTTGCCACGTTGCCAGTGCCGGACGGGCCAGCGGCAACATGCTGAAACGTACCTTGCCGTCGGCCAGGTTGGACATGCGTGCATTGATCGTGAACAAGGGACCGTTCTCGAAGCTTTGCAAGGCGCTGCCAAATGGCGCTTCCACCGCGCTGGCTGGCA
>JAQGNM010000500.1 GCA_028291845.1 Massilia sp.
TCCGCGCCCTGGCCGAGATGCTGCGCAACCTCGGCAGTTTCGAGCGCTACAGCGCCAGCTGCGCCGCCGCCTCGTCCAGCCTGGCCGACGCCGCCCTGCACGGCGAGCTGGAAGACGTCGCCGGCCGCGCAAGAGAGCTGCTCGAGCAGGCCATGGGGCGCCTGCTGCAGGCGACGGGATAGCCAGCGTGGCGACCTTGAAGCGTGCCCGGCTTTACAATCGCTCATCCCCAGCCACTCCGAGCCGACCATGATCAAACACCCCGTTCCCGCCCAGGTTTCCGCTTTTTCACTGATGGCCGCCCTGGCCCTGGCCGCGGCGCCCGCCAGTGCCCAGTCGGAGATCAAGATCGGCAGCGCCGCGCCGGTATCGGGTCCCGGCGCCCACCAGGGCAAGGACACCGAGAATGGCGCCCGCATGGCGATCGAAGACCTGAATGCGAAAGGCGTTCTGATCGACGGCAAAAAAGTCAAATGGGTGCTGCTGGCCGAGGACGACGCCAGCGATCCGAAGCAGGGCACCGCGGTGGCGCAAAAGCTGGTCGATGCCGGCGCGGTGGCGGTGGTCGGCCACCTCAATTCGGGCACCACGGTGCCGGCCTCGAAGATTTACCACAGCGCCGGCATCGGCCAGATTTCTCCTGCCGCCACCACGCCGCTGTACACCCACCAGGGTTTCAAATCGGCGTTCCGGGTGGTCGCCAACGACGACCTGGTCGGGCGCACCATGGCCAGCTACGCGGTGGACACGCTGCACGCGAAAAAAATCGCCGTTATCGACGACCGCACCGCTTTTGGCCAGGGCCTGGCCGACCAATTCATCAAGGGTGTCAAGGCCAAGGGCACCGCGCAAGTGATCAGCCGCCAGTTCACCACCGACAAGTCGACCGATTTCAACGCCATCCTCACGCAGATCCGCGCCGGCAAGCCGGACGTGATTTTCTATGGCGGCATGGACGCCGTCGCCGGACCGATGCTCAAGCAAATCAAGGCGCTCGGCATCGCCGCCAGATTTGTCTCGGGCGACGGCGTCTGCTCGAACAAGCTGCCGGAGCTGGCCGGCGATGCGCTGGCCGACGACCTGGTCACCTGCGCGGTCGCGGGCGGCGTCAGCGACGCGCAGGAAGCGGCCTACACCGCGTTCACCGAGCGCTATCGCCAGCGTTTCAAATTGCCCGTGCAGACCTACGCCCCGTATGCTTACGATGCCGTGATGACGTTCGCCGCCGCCATGCAGGCAGCCAAATCGAGCGACCCGGCCAAGTATCTGCCGGCCCTGCGCGCGATTCGCCACCAGGGCGTCACCGGGACCATCGCCTTTGACGGCAATGGCGATCTCAAAGACGCCGCCTTGACCTTGTACACCTACCGCGGCGGCAAGCTGACCAAGCTGCAGGTGATTCGCTGATCAGCGGTTGGCGACAGCGAAGCCGATGGTCGCCGCCACGCTCGACAGCACCGTGCCCCAGGCGATGTCGATCAGGGTCAGCGGCATCGGCCAGCCGCGCAAGGTGGCCAGGTTGCTCAAGTCGTAGGTGGCGTAGGCCACCAATCCCAGCAGGGCGCCCAGCCCGGCGGCGAAGCGCCAGTCGTCCTCGCGCAGCGCCGGCATGACGGCAAACACCATCAGCCCCACCGCATACAACAGATAAAACAGCGCCGCCGGCGCCAGCTTCGGCTGCGCCAGCATCAGCTGGCCCAGATACGATTTGTACGTCGAGCCCATCAGCACGGTCAGCCACAGCGCATCGATGGCGAGGAAGGCGATCAGGGTGGTGGCGTAAGCGATCAGTAGTCGGGACATGGCGGCTTCCTTGGGTGGATGGTTGGTGTATGCCATCTGAATAGATAGCCTGTTGCATCATCGCCACGGATTAACGCACAGTCCGTTGAATCGCGCACACATCAAATGCAACGGCACCGATCTGCGTGTCGATACGGGGGCACAGCGTCACGCCCCGAGGCGAAGGCGGATGTAAATCGGGGTTGCGTCGCCGGGAAATCATCCGGCTCTGCCGGGGATTTCCATCTGACTAAACCAAACAAAAGTAGGGGTTCACTTTTGTTTGAACGGTTTAGCAAGATTTGACAAACATGAGGTTAGTTCAAGCACCACAATCCGGTCATCAACTGGAGAGACGCACATAAAGCGTCCGCCGAATCAAGACTGGAATACACAACAAATCGAACGGACCCAGCGCGGGCTTGTGGCTTGCGCTGACCACCACACAGTTTTGGGGGAGTAATGAAAGAGATGATGGCACGGCCAAATTACGAACGCAGCGCGATCGCCGCGGCGGTATCGCTGATGATGATGGGGCTTGCAGCGCAGGCACAGGCGCAAGACGCGAGTGTGGCCGCCGATGGCGTGCAGGTGCAGTCGGTGGTGGTGAGCGGGGTGCGCGCGGCGCTCGAGCAGTCGCTGCGCCAGAAGCGCAATGCCGACGCCGTGGTCGATGTCGTCACTGCCGAAGACATCGGCAAAATGCCCGATAAAAACGTCGCCGACGCCATCCAGCGCCTGCCCGGCGTGAACACCCAGTCGTCGGCCGGCGGCGAAGGCGGCTTCGGCGAGAATGACCGCGTCAGCCTGCGCGGCACCAGCCCGAGCCTGCAGCAAACCCTGTTCAACGGCCACGCCATCAGCACCGGCGACTGGTTCGTTTTGAATCAGGTGGGCGGCAACGTCGGCCGCTCGAGCAGCTTTTCGCTGCTGCCATCGGAACTGGTCAGCTCCGTCGTCGTGCAAAAAAGTCCGACCGCCGACCTGGTGGAAGGGGGCGTATCGGGCGCCATCAACGTCATCACCCGCCGTCCGCTCGACCTGCGCCAGCCACTCACCGTCGAGGGCTCGATCCAGGCCAATTACAACGACCTGTCGAAGAAGACCGAGCCGCAATTTTCAGGTTTGATCGCCTGGAAGAATCCCGCCAACACCATGGGCGTGCTGGTGCAGGGGTTTTCGGAAAAGCAGGCGGTGCGCCGCGACGGCCAGGAGATCCTCGGCTACACGCCAATCGCCGCCACCAGCGCCGCCGCGCTTGCCAATCCATCGCTGGCCGGGGTGGCCGTGCCGACCTTTATCGGCGCCAGCC
>JAQGNM010000503.1 GCA_028291845.1 Massilia sp.
TGGCGCACTTGCACGTCGGTGGCCAGCACCGGGTCGGTCGGCGCCAGGATCGCCCCCAGCAGCACGCCGGCGCCGATAGGCAGCCCCAACACATAGTAGGAAAAGGCGGCGACGATGCCTACCGTGATCGACATCGACAGCCATGCCAGCCGGATCGACGGCGACCAGCGTTTAAATATGAACGGCACCGGCATCTTGACGCCGGCCGAGAACAGGGAGATGAGCACGGCAATTTCCGTCAGCGTCTCCAGCACCTTGGAATTACGTACGGGATCGAACAGAAACAGGTTCAGCACCACCGGGCCCAGCACGACGCCGACCGCCAGATACACCATGGCCGAGGTTACCGGCAGGCGGGAAATCGTGGTCGCAGCCAGGCCGCGCGCCAGCATCAGCAGGCCGATCAACAGGAACCAGTCGGTGGTGGTCATTTAGACTTTCGTGGGGGGATTAATGGTGATTTTACAAGTGATGTGGCGCATCGCCCGCGCGGTTGGTTGTCGGTACAACTTGTGCGGTCAAGAAATGAAAGGCTGCGATTGCTCAATATTTATTGGAGGAAATAAGTCAGAGTAAGTCTTCGCCAATAACGGAGTGCGCTATGTCGGATTTCTACCGGTATTTCAAAGAAAACATGGATGGCTTGGGCTTGCTAGCTCCCGAATCTCTCTTCGGATCTGTACAGACAGCTACGGCTACCGCAAGCGTCATCTTTGGCGCGGTTGAAAAATTTGGTACTCGGGTCACCGTTTTGGAGGTCATCCGAGCTGGGACCAAATTGGAAGCTCTCGGGGTTATTGGAGCTTGCTCTGCGGCCTATTATGCTGGTGCCGTTGTCGGCAGTCTCGCAGTTGCGGCTGGTAGGTCGATTGCTGGGGGAACATCGCTTGCGGATGCGTTGTTCGTTGCCAAGCAAAATGAGCTGGACGCGCCTTGGATGAGGAGGCAACTACAGCGCGAGCCGAAGCTTTACAAAGGCCAAGTTTCAAGAGCGGCGGCGTCTGGCGTTGCACGATGAAGGATCAGCTCGAACTTTTATTGGCTGGACTTCTTTGCTCCGTCGGGGCATGGGCGTTCTGGCATTTTTTGGGTGCCGACGCTGCAAATATAATTGGGACGATCGTCATCATCAGTCTCACGGTGGATAATCGGCGTTTGCGCGTCAGATTGCGTAAGCAAATCGGGCCGTCGCCGGAATAGCGGAATCATGCAGCGGCAGACCCTCCTGCTGCATATCCGCCTTCATGCAAAAAAACTCACACCTCTTTCCGTGCGCACCTGCGCAGCGCATAAAATAAGCTTTTCCACTCTCGCCGCCGCAAGGCGTCGTAACGCTCCATGGCGCACATCCACCCTGCCGGCTGGCGCGAAATGTCCGTGACCGGCGCCGCCGCGCGCGAGATCGAAACGCTCGCCTCGCTCGAAGCGAACCTGGCCGACACGCCCTACAGCATCTATCACGGCGTCCACTGGACCAACGCTGAACACGGCTTCTCCGCGTACGGCGAAGTCGATTTCATCATCCTCGCCCCCAGCGGCCGCTTGCTGCTGATCGAGCAAAAGGCGGGATTTCTGACCGAAACGCCGGGTGGCCTGGTCAAGAATTACCGCGGCAAGCCGCGCAATATCCAGTCGCACATCCTGCGCACCATCGACGGCCTGTGCCGCCGCTTCGGGCAAGAGAAGCTGTCGATCGATTATTTGCTGTACTGCCCCGACTACATCGTGCGCGACCCGCAACTGGCCGGCATCGATCCGCGCCACATCATCGACGCCAACAGCAAGGAGCGCCTTTCCGAGATGGTGCGCGAACTGCTGCCGCTGACCGATCCGGCCGAGTCGGTGGAACACTTCGAAAAAGTCGCGCGCTTTCTTGGCGACACCCTCAGCCTGCGCCCCGACCCCAGCGCGATGATCGGCTGCGCCGCGCGCATGGTCACGCGCCTCTCCGGCGGTCTGTGCACCTGGGCGCGCCGCCTGGATTTTTCGCCGTACCGCCTGCGCGTGATCGGCACCGCCGGCAGCGGCAAGACCCAGCTGGCGCTGGCCGAATACCGCGCCGCCATCGACGCCGGCCTGCGTCCTCTATATGTCTGTTTCAACCGCCCGCTCGCCGACCACATCGAACGGCTGGTGCCGGCGGGCGGCCGCGTCGCCACCTTCCACATGCTGGGCGACGCCTTCTTGCGCGCGCGCGGCGAGACGCCCGATTACGGCGCCGCCGATGTGTTCAGCCATATGGAAACCGCGCTGGCCGAAGCGGACCTGCCGGAAACCTGGAAGTACGACGTGTTGATCGTCGACGAGGGCCAGGATTTTTCCGTTGCCTGGCGCGACATCCTGTTGCGCATGTTGCGCGAACCGGGCCGCGCCATCTGGCTGGAAGACCCGACCCAGAACCTGTACGGCCGCGAAGCGGTGCCACTGCCGCACTGGGTGATCCTGCACTCGAACGCCAACTACCGCAGCCCGCGCCAGATCGTCGACATGCTGGCGGCGATCGCCCCGTACGAGGCCGGCCGCGAACCGGTCGAGGCGGCCAGCCCGTTTGACGGCGCCGACATCGAGTACCTGGTCTACACCGACCCCGATAGTTTATTGGCGCAGACCAAGCACGCCATCACCCTGTGCCTGGCGGCCGGCTTTTCGCGCCAGGACATCGCCATCGCCTCCTACAGCGGCCGCGAAAAATCAGCCATCCTGAACCTCGAAACCCTGGGCGACGCCCACACCCTGAAATCGTTCACCGGCGCCTACGATATTTTCGGCCACCCGGTGTTCCGCGAAGGCGGCTTGCTGGCCGAATCGGTTTATCGTTTTAAAGGCCAATCGGCGCCGGCCGTGATTTTCACCGAGATCGATTTCGACACCATCGACGAGCGGGTGTTCAGAAAACTATTTGTCGGCATGACGCGGGCGCGTTTAAAACTGGTGCTGGTGATGAGCGAACGGGCTGCCGAGCAGATCGTCGATCGAATTTAAGTCAGTCGAAAAAAATGCAGCAGGGGGACTGGCAGCCTTCAGGTGCCTGTCCCATGCTTGTTCACCGGTACCGTGCGTCTAGCCACCCCCGCATACCTCCCATCATAAATCCCCTCGCTTGACATTCCCCCACCGAAGCATATTCTGAACACGGCTCCAAGCCCGATCGGGCGCCACATCAACACCCGCAGTACCAATGCAAGCTACCCAATAAAAAAATCAGGAGACAGCATGGAACTTCGCCTCACCCGGGCCGTATCGAGCCTATTCGCCTGCCTGCTTGCTTCATCGGCCTCATTGGCCCATGGTGCGGTGGTGCTGCCCAAGTACAACGTCAGCGTCAACGACGTTTCCATCTCCGGCCTGTCCTCGGGCGCCTACATGGCGGCCCAGATGCACGTCGCTTATTCAAAAACCATCAAGAAAGGCGCGGGCATCGTTGCCGGCGGGCCGGTCTACTGCTCGCAGGGCAACGTGCTGATCGCCACCGGCCCCTGCATGACCGACAGCGGCTCGCGCAATCTGCCTTACCTGGTATCGGTGATCAACACCTGGTCGAGCAACGGCTACATCGATTCGACCAGTAACCTGACCGCCTCCAAGGTGTATTTGTTCTCTGGCACGCTCGATTCGACGGTGAAACAGGCGGTGATGAACGATTTAAAGACCATGTACGGCAACTACATCCCCGCCGCCAACATCAGCTACAAAAACAATCTGGCCGCTGAACATGCCATGCCGACCGATTACTACGGCAACGCCTGCAGCCTGAACGCCAGCCCCTACGTCAGCAACTGCAACTTCGACACCGCCGGCGAAATATTGAAATGGCTGTACGGCACCCTCAACGCCAAGAACGTCAGCACCCTCGGCGGCACCTTTATCAACTTTGACCAGTCCGCTTTCTGGGGCAATTTCAACCCGAACACCCACGGCATGGCCAGCACCGGCTACGCTTACGTGCCGGCCGCGTGCACCGCCGGCCAGTCCTGCAAGCTGCACGTCGCCTTCCACGGCTGCAAGCAAAGCGTCGCCACCGTCGGCACCGCCTTTTACCAGAACGCCGGCTACAACCGCTGGGCCGATACCAACAAGATGATCGTGCTGTACCCGCAGGCAACCACGACGACCGCCAATCCGAACGGCTGCTGGGACTGGTGGGGCTACGACGACGTCAACTTCCCGGGCAAGAGCGGCGGCCAGATGGTGGCGATCAAGACCATGATCGACCGCATCACCAGCGGCAACACCGCGTCACCGTTCACCTGCAGCCACTGGTACGACAGCAACTACTGGCACGTCTACTACGGCCGCGCCTACGTCGGCAGCGACGGCCAGGCGTATGCGGTCAACTCGAACCAGTACCTCGGTTACTACTCGACCGCCGCCTATACCGACGTGCGCCGCACCTCG
>JAQGNM010000508.1 GCA_028291845.1 Massilia sp.
GGAAATCTGCGCCACGTCCAGCTTGGCGGCAACGCGCGGCAGAATGTTCTTGCCGTAGGCGGTGGCCGGAGCGAGGATGTGGCTGTAGTTGCCGGCGACAGCGAGCACCTGCTCGGCGACGTTCTCGGCCAGGCCGTCGGCAAAGTGGGCGGCGTCGGCCACCAGCACCTTGGTGACGCCGGCGATGGCGGCGGCCGCTTCGGCGGCGGCGCCGCAGTTGCTGCCGGCGACCAGGATGTGGACTTCACCGCCGCACTGCGACGCTGCGGTAACGGTGTGGTGGGTGCTTCCCTTCAGGGATGCGTTATCGTGTTCGGCGATGACTAATGCGGCCATGATGTGTCCTTGTTGTTGCTCGATCAGTTAGATTACTTTGGCTTCGGTACGCAGCTTGGCCACCAGGGTTGCCGCATCAGGCACCGTGATGCCGGCTGAACGCTTCGGCGGCTCGACCACTTTGAGGGTTTTCAGGCGCGGCGCGATGTCGACGCCGAGCTCTTCCGGCTTGATCACCTCGAGCGGCTTTTTCTTCGCCTTCATGATGTTCGGCAAGGTGACGTAGCGCGGCTCGTTCAGGCGCAGGTCGGTGGTGACGATGGCCGGCAAGGTCAATGCCAGGGTTTCCAGGCCGCCGTCGACTTCGCGGGTGACGGTGACGCTGTCGCCTTCGAGCACGACTTTCGAGGCAAAGGTGGCTTGCGGCCAGCCCAGCAGGGCTGCCAGCATCTGGCCGACCTGGTTCGAATCGTCGTCGATGGCCTGCTTGCCGAGGATGATCAGCTGTGGCTGCTCCTTGTCGGCAACGGCTTTAAGCAGCTTGGCGACGGCCAGCGGCTCCAGGTCGGGGGTGGTCTCCACCAGGATCGCGCGGTCGGCGCCGATCGCCATGCCGGTGCGCAGGGTTTCCTGGGCCTGGGTAACGCCGCAGGTAACGGCGATGACTTCGGTGACCTTGCCGGCTTCCTTCAGGCGCATCGCTTCTTCCAAGGCGATTTCATCGAAGGGGTTCATCGACATCTTGACGTTGGCGGTTTCAACGCCGCTGCCATCGGATTTGACGCGGACCTTGACGTTGTAGTCGACCACACGCTTGACGGGGACCAGGACTTTCATGGGGGACCTTTTTCGAAAAATGGATTCGTTGACTGACGAGTGGCATAGATTATAAGAGAAAAACGCCATCAGGTCGAAATTAAAGCACGATCGTGCGATTCCAGGCTAAAAGAAAGCCCCTAAAGCGGGGCCGGAGTAGCAACACTCTCACCGGGCCGGTCGCCGGACCAGCCCCGTTGAGAACGTTTCTTACGCGCACTACAATTGCGCAACTAAAATGCAGACTTACTTGCGACGCATCAAAAAGGTGAATTCAAGACCGTTTTGACTGTGGGCAAGCAAAGCATTGCCTGTCTGTTTGGCAAATGCCTGGAAGTCACGTACCGAGCCGGAATCGGTGGCCACGATACGTAACACTTCACCGGACTGCATTTCCGCCAGGGCTTTTTTTGCCTTGAGGATCGGCAGCGGACAGTTCAGTCCGCGGGCGTCGAGATCCTTCTGGTAAGCCGTGACGTCGTTGTCGAAAGTGACAGTGCTCATCGATTGGTTCGCTTGGTTGGTTGCGGGAGTCATGTGTCCATACTACTCCTATTCACAGATTATGACGCAGCGCACCAAAATAAACCACACTCGTTGCGAAAGCACAACGAGCATATCTAAATTGAAAACTTTACGGTAGATAAATCACTGCACGGCGGTCTGCCGCGCACGGCGGTAGAGCACCACGAACAGCGCGCCCATTACCAGCGCAGTCCAGGCCGAGCCCTCCAGGCCGTAGACGCCGCCGGTGATCCAGTCGGGCCCGGACAGCTGGCCGATGATCAAGCCCTTGGCCGGGTGGCCCGACACGGCGATGGAAAACACCGCGCCGAGCGTGTAGTTCCAGGCTGCATGGATCGCGATGCACAGCCACAGCCGCCGGGTAGCCATCCAGGCGGCGCTCAGCATCAGGCCGGCCAGCGCCGTGTTGGCCAGCGCCAGCGCACTGACACCGTCACCCAGGTGCGCCAGCGCAAAAAGCAGCGCGCAGATCGCCAGCGCCGGCCAGCTGCCGAGCGAGCGCTCGACGATCCGAAAAATCACGGCGCGAAACAGCACTTCTTCGAAGATGGCGACAAACAGCATTTCCGCCAGCGGCGCGGCGATCGCCGCCGACCAGGGATTGAAGCCGGCGATGCGATAGCTGCCGGTGGCGGCGAGCAGGCCGATCGTCGCCGCCACGGCCGCCGCGCCAATCAACAAGCCCGCGCCAAATTCCGCCGGCGCGCCGCGCACGGATAATTCGGCCAAGGGCCGGCGCTCCATCAGCTTGACGTAGCCGCGATAGACCAGCAGCACCAGCGCGCCGGCCAGCAGAAAGGGCCAGACGAAACGGTTGTCCTTCAGCGGCACCAATGCCTTCACCGCGGGAAAGGTCAGCGCAGCCGTCAAGCCGACCGCCAGCACACCCAGCACGATGCGCACCGGCGCCGAAAAGACGATGCGCTTGAAGCGCGAAGGTTTTACGGCGGCAACGTCGAGGGTGTGCGTGCTCATGTGGACTCCTGGTTGTGAGAGCGGGCGGCGCGAATGCGCTGGCTGAAAGGCTGTTGTTCGAGGGCGGCGATGGCGTCGGCCAGGCATTGCGACAAGGGAAGCGCCAGATCGGCATCGAGGCTGGCGGCGGCGCCTGCAGTGGCGGCCCAGCATTGTTTTAATTGCGGCAGCATCGCCCTGCCCCGCTCGCTCAGAGTGACCATTCTCTGGCGGGCGTCGGCGCCGGCGACGATGGCGACCAGGCCTTCCTTCTTCATCAGGGCCACGGTCTGGGTGGCGGCCGGTTGCGTAATGCCGGCATAGGCGGCAATTTCGCCGATCGAGGCGCTGCCGTGCTCACCGAGCACCCGCATCACCGGGGTGTAGCGCGGACGGTATTGCAGGCCGGCGTCAAGGTACGCGGCGGCGACATCGCCGTCGAGCAGGTCGATGAGGTGACGAAGTTGGGTGCCGAGGCCTTGTTTCATGGGGGTAGTGTAGCACGATATATAAGTGCTTATGCAAATAAGGGGGACTGGCCGGGCCGCGATCGGACCGGAGGTGCCTGTCCCATGCGTGAATAGAGTCACGGTCAGCAGGGGCAAAAAAAAGTGTCCCGTTTTTAAGAGGGACACTATTTCTTCATTTTGCGCTGCATATCAAACATGGGACAGGCACCTTCGGTCCGATCGCGGCCCGGCCAGTCCCCCTGCTGCCCCCGCTACTACACCTTCTGCGACACCCAGGCAGTCACCCCAGCCAAGGCCGCCGGCAAGCCGCTCGGATCGGTACCGCCGGCCTGCGCCATGTCGGGACGCCCGCCGCCCTTGCCGCCGACTTGTTGCGCAACAAAGTTGACCAGTTCGCCCGCCTTGACCTTGGAGGTGGCGTCCGCCGTCACGCCGGCAATCAGGCTGACTTTGCCGTCGGTGACGCTGGCCAGCACGATGGCCGCGGTTTTCAGCTTGTCCTTGAGCTTGTCCATGGTTTCGCGCAAGGTGGCGATGTCGGCCCCTTCCAGGGTTGCCGCCAGCACCTTGATGCCGTTGACGTCGACCGCGCGGGTCACCAGTTCGTCGCCCTGCCCGGCTGCCAGTTTCGACTTCAGCGCAGCCAGTTCTTTTTCCAGCGACTTGACTTGTTCCTGCACCTGGCCGATGCGCAAGGTCAGTTCTTCCGGATTGGTTTTCAGGGCGCCGGCCGCTTCCTGCAGGCGGCGGTTCAAATTCTGTACCAGCGCCAGCGCGCCTTCGCCGGTCACCGCTTCGAGGCGGCGGATGCCGGCGGCAACGCCCGCTTCCGTGGTGATTTTAAACAGGCCGATATCTCCGGTGCGGCCGACGTGGACGCCGCCGCACAGCTCTTTCGACGAGCCGATGTCGAGCACGCGCACTTCGTCGCCGTATTTCTCGCCGAACAAGGCCATGGCGCCATGTTTCACCGCGTCGTCAAAGCTCATGTGCTGAGCCTTGGTTTCGTGGTTCTGCAGGATTTCGCGGTTGACGATCGCTTCCACCTGGGCGATCTGGGCGGGGGTCACCGGCGCGTTGTGGCTGAAGTCGAAACGGGTTTTATCGGCGTCGACCAGCGAACCTTTTTGCGCCACATGGCTGCCCAGCACTTCGCGCAGGGCCTTGTGCATCAGGTGGGTGGCCGAGTGGTTACGGATGGTGCGGCCGCGCTTTTCCTCGTCGACCAGCGCATCGACCTTGTCGCCGACGCGCAGCACGCCTTCGGCCAGCACGCCGTGGTGGCCGAACACGTCGGCTTGCACCTTCAAGGTGTCTTCCACCTGGAACAGGGCGGCGTCGCCGCGCAGCACGCCCTGGTCGCCCACCTGGCCGCCCGACTCGGCGTAGAACGGCGTGGTGTCGAGCACCACGATGCCGCTCTGGCCCGCCTTCAACTCCTGCACCGCCACGCCTTCGGCGTACAGGGCGATCACGGCGGCGTTGTGCACCAGCGCGTCATAGCCGATGAACTTGGTCTTGGCGCCCGAGTACTCGACGCTGGCAGCCATCTTGAACTTGCCGGCGGCGCGCGCGGTTTTCTTTTGCTGCTCCATCGCCGCGGCAAAGCCGGCCTCGTCGATCGTCACGCCGCGCTCGCGGCAGATGTCGGCGGTCAGATCGAGCGGGAAGCCGTAGGTGTCGTACAAGGTGAAAGCGGTGGCGCCGTCGAGGTTGTTGCCGCCCTTGGCCAGCTGCGCTTCGAGGATCTTCATGCCGTTTTCCAGGGTCTCGCCGAAACGTTCTTCTTCCTGGCGGATGGTCTGCATCACGCGCGCTTTGGCCTCGGTCAGCTCGGGATAGGCGCTGCCCATCTGGATATCGAGGTCTTCGACCAATTTATAAAAGAACGGCTTGCTCTGGCCCAGCATGTGGCCGTGGCGCAGGGCGCGGCGGATGATGCGGCGCAGGACGTAGCCGTGGCCTTCCGGACCGGGAATGATGCCGTCGACGATCAGGAAGGCGGCCGCGCGGATATGGTCGGCGATCACCCGCAGCGACTTGCTTTCCAGGTCGGTCGCGCCGGTTTCGCGGGCGGCGGCCTTGATCAATGCCTGGAACAGGTCGATTTCATAATTGCTGTGCACGTGCTGCAGCACGGCGGCCAGGCGTTCGAGGCCCATGCCGGTGTCGACGCACGGTTTCGGCAGCTTGTTCATCACGCCCGCTTCATCGCGGTAGAACTGCATGAACACCAGGTTCCAGATCTCAATAAAACGGTCGCCGTCTTCGTCCGGCGAGCCTGGCGGGCCGCCCGGGATGTCGGCGCCGTGGTCGTAGAAAATCTCGGTGCACGGGCCGCACGGGCCGACATCGGCCATCTGCCAGAAATTGTCGGATGCGTAGCGCGCTCCCTTGTTGTCGCCGATGCGGATGATGCGCTCGACCGGCACGCCGATCTCGTTGGCCCAGATGTCGTAGGCTTCGTCGTCCTCGAAATACACAGTGACGGTCAGCTTGTCGGCAGGCAAACCGTACACCTTGGTCAGCAACTCCCAGGCGTACTGGATGGCGTCGCGCTTGAAATAATCGCCGAAGCTGAAATTACCCAGCATTTCAAAGAAGGTGTGGTGACGGGCCGTGTAGCCGACGTTTTCCAGGTCGTTGTGCTTGCCGCCGGCGCGTACGCAGCGCTGCACCGAGGTGGCGCGGGTGTAGGGGCGGCTGTCGGTGCCGATGAACACGTCCTTGAATTGCACCATGCCGCTGTTGGTGAGCAGCATGGTCGGATCATTGCCCGGCACGAGCGGGCTGGAGCGGACGACCGTGTGGCCCTTCTGGGCGAAGAAGCCGAGGAATTTGTCGCGAATTTCAGATGATTTCATGTAGTGTCAGCCAGCTTTTGGGCGAGGAAGGCGAATATGCTAAAAAACCGATTATAGCGTAGTGCAAATTCAGGCGAAGTCGGGGGCGATCAGGTCGAGACGGTCGGTACATAAACCGTCCACGCCCATGGCGAACAGTGCCCGGGCGCGCGCCGGGTTGTTGACGGTATAGCAAAACAAGCCGAAACCGGCGGCTTTGATGGCCGCCGCGGTGGCGCCATCGAGCCGACTGTGGTTGCAGTGGATGGCGACCGCGCCCAGGGCCGCGGCGCGCGCTTGCCAATCGGGCGGAACCGCATCGAACAGCACGGCGCGCGGCAGCTCGGGCGCGGCGTCGCGGGCAGCCGCCAGCGCGGTTTCGCTGAACGATGACAACAAGGGCACACCGACGCCATCGCTGAACATGGCGCCGGTGGCGCCGGCGACCACGCTGCCCGTCTCCCGCTCGAAACCGGGCGCCGGCTTGATCTCGATATTCATCCAGATGCCGTGGGCCCGGCAAAAGTCGACCACCTCGGCAAACAGCGGCACCGGCTCGCCCGCAAAACGGCTGGCGAACCAGGCACCGGCATCCATGGCCTGCAATTCGGCGGCGTCGTAATCGAACACATTGCCCGACCCCGCCACCGTGCGTCCCAGAAACGGGTCGTGCAGCACCACCGGCACGCCGTCGCGGGCCAGCATGACGTCGAATTCGACCGCTCTGAAGCCGTGCTCGAGCCCGCAGCGCAAGGCGGCGATGGTGTTTTCCGGCGCCAGCTTGCCGCCGCCGCGGTGGGCCAGGATTCTAGGGTAGGGCCACATAGGCGCTCATATAAAGGTCAACCAGGATCACGGCCGCAAGCACCAGTATATTCAACAGGATCGCGGCCCGGAAACGCCAGATGAACGACGCCTTGCCGCTCTTGTGGCGCAGCCAGCGCTGCGCCAGCCAGCCGCCCGGCCAGCCGCAGGCCGCCGCCGCCCACAGCAGGCTGCGCTCGGACAGGCGCCGCCGCCCCGCCTTGGCCGCTTGCTGGTCGACGGCGAACATGGCGAAGCAGATCACGCTGGCGAGCGCATAAATAGCAAGGAGGAATAGCGTCACGGCGAGTACCTTGCGAAAAAGCCGATCTTACCAGCCGGCAGCCCTGAATGACATTTTGCCCTCCAAAGGTGTAGTACCTAACAGAGCGAGCTGGCGGCGCCACCTACCCTTGGTCTCCTTGGCGCGCCCTCGATGCGCGCTATCCACCAAACCAACGGAGGCGAAATATGAGTT
>JAQGNM010000515.1 GCA_028291845.1 Massilia sp.
AGTGCCGCGCACGGCCAAGCTGATCGACACCGTGGTGTTCTGGCGCGACATTTCCGCCCCGCGCGGCGTGCGCCTGCGGATGGCGCTGGAAGAACTGGGGCCGATCTTCGTGAAATTCGGCCAGGTGCTGTCGACCCGCGCCGATTTGATGCCGCCCGATATCGCCTTTGAGCTGGCCGCGCTGCAAGAACGCGTGCCGCCGTTCGACTCCGACCTGGCCATCGCGCAAATCACCAAATCGCTGGGCGCCCATCCCGATCAATTGTTTGCCAGTTTCGAGCGCGACCCGGTCGCCTCCGCCTCGATCGCCCAGGTCCACTTCGCGGTGCTGAAAAACGGCAAGGAAGTGGCAGTCAAAGTGCTGCGTCCAGGTATGAAAAAATCGATCGACGAGGACGTCGCCCTGATGCATCTGGCGGCCGAGTGGACAGAACGGTTATGGACCGAAAGCAAGCGACTGAAACCGCGCGAAGTGGTGGGCGAGTTCGACAAGTACCTGCACGATGAACTCGACCTGATGCGCGAGGCGGCCAACGCCAGCCAGCTGCGCCGCAACTTTGCCAATTCGAATTTGCTGATGGTGCCGGAGATGTACTGGGACTATTGTTCCAGCAGCGTGATCGTGATGGAACGCATGCACGGCATTCCCGTCTCGCAAATCGAGCGCTTGTCGGCCGCCGGCGTCGACTTGTCGAAATTGTCTAGCGACGGCGTCGAGATCTTTTTTACGCAAGTGTTTCGCGACGGCTTCTTTCATGCCGACATGCACCCCGGGAACATCCTGGTATCGGTGGCCCCGGAAACCTTCGGCCGTTACATCGCCCTCGATTTCGGCGTGATGGGCACCTTGAACGACTTCGACAAGGATTATCTGTCGCAAAATTTCCTGGCCTTTTTCCAGCGAGATTACAAGCGCGTGGCCGAAGCCCACATCGAGTCGGGCTGGGCGCCGCCGGAAACCCGGGTCGACGAACTCGAATCGGCGGTGCGCGCTTGCTGCGAGCCGATTTTCGATCGGCCCTTGAAAGATATTTCGTTCGGACAAATCCTGCTGCGCCTGTTCCAGACCTCGCGCCGCTTTAATGTCGAAGTGCAGCCGCAACTGGTGCTTCTGCAAAAAACTTTACTCAACATCGAAGGCCTGGGCCGTCAGCTCGATCCCAACCTGGACCTGTGGAAAACCGCCAAGCCCTACCTGGAAAAATGGATGGGGGAGCAAGTCGGCTGGCGCGGCCTGGTCGAACGTTTAAAGGCCGAGGCGCCGAGATATGCGCAGATCTTCCCGCAACTGCCGCGCCTGGTGCATCGCGCCCTGGAAGGTGTGCAGCCTGGCGGCAACGACACCGAGATGATGAAGCTGCTCTTGCTCGAGCAACGCAGAACCAACCGTTTACTGGGCTTTTTTGTGTACTTCACGGTGACCCTGGCGGCCGGCTTCGGCGCCATCAAACTGTTCCTGCACTATCACGTCGGGATGTAAGATGACGGACGTCCCGGCAAACCGTCCTGCCGCCTTTGCCATGCGCGATCCCCGCGATCCCGCCTTCTGGGACGAGCGCTTTATACGCGGCTTTACCCCCTGGGACCGCGGCGGCGTGCCGCAGGCATTGTCGGACTTCGCGGCACATTCGCCGCCATTGGTCACCCTGATTCCCGGCTGCGGCGCCGCCTATGAACTGGCCGCCCTGTGCGAACTGGGCTGGAATGTTACCGCCATCGATTTTTCGCCGGCGGCCGTGGAGAAGGCGAGGGCGCAACTGGGTCCTTGGCAAGAGCGCGTGGTCGAAGCCGATTTTTTCAAGTACGACCCGCCGCAAGCGCTTCAGCTGATCTACGAGCGCGCCTTTCTATGCGCATTGCCGCGAACGATGTGGCCGCAGGTGGCGGCCCGGTATGCACAATTATTGCCGCCCGGCGCGCTGCTGGCCGGCTTCTTCTTCTTCGATGTAAATCCGAAGGGGCCGCCGTTTGGCATCACCGCCGAGCAGCTCGACGCCCTGTTGACGCCCCATTTCGAACGCATCGCCGATGCGGCGGTCGCTGATTCGATCGCCGTGTTCGAGGGCAAGGAACGCTGGCAGGTGTGGCGACGCAAATGAACGACAAGAGTTGACGACCATGCGACAGTTGTCGCATAATCGGAGCATTCGTCACCCACCGATTCTGCCATGGCCATCCCATCCATCTCCGAACTGAGTTTGCTCAAGGCGCTGTGGCGCCAACACCCGCTTTCCGCCCGCGAAATCCACGACCAGATCGTCGACGAGATGGGCTGGTCGTATTCGTCGACTCGCAAGACGCTCGAGCGCATGCTGGAGAAGGGTATGGTCAGCCAGCAGGTCCGCCACGGCGTGCAAGTATATGAAGCGGTGCTCGAGAAGGTCGATACCCTGGCAGCTTTCGCTCACGACTTCGGCCGCCGCGTGATGGAAATCGATACGCCTTTGCCGGTGACCATGTTCACCGGCAGCAAGCTGGTCGATCAAAACGAACTGGCCCAGCTCGAGCAGTTGCTGCAGGATTGGCCGGAGCAGGACGAAAAAGAAAAAGGCGGTGCGGCATGAGCGGCTTCGACCTGTTCTGCATGCGCTTCGCCCTGGCCAGCTTTGCCTGCCTGGCAGCGGGGCTGGGTATCTGGCCGGTGGCCGCGCTGTGCCGCAAGTACCTGCCGGCGCTGGCGCTGCAGCGTTCGCTATGGCTGTTGGGCCAGCTGGCGATTGCCGGCACCTTTATTTTTGCGCTGATGCCGCAGACCGAAACCCTGCGCGTCGTGCCCGCCATCGAGGTGAACGAGCAGGGCCAGTTTGCGCCGCAGGAAGCGCCTGTGGAGGCCGCCGCCGAGCAAGCGCCCGCTGCCGCCGCGCTACCGGCCCCATCCACCAACTGGCCGTTACGGGCCGCCCAGGGCTGGCTGTTGCTGTA
>JAQGNM010000612.1 GCA_028291845.1 Massilia sp.
CGCCAAAATGCAAAAGACCTTGGCCGACGCCGCGCATACGCACGACCTACCTCACGCCGAGGGTGATCAGGACGCAGTAGCGAACAGCGTCAAGGATCAAACCGATGCCATTGGCGGGACCGGCGAAGCCGCCACCTTCCCGGAATTGGCCTCCCCACACCTGGTACTGGCAAGCCAATCGGGCATCGAAACCACCAGCAAAAAGTCCACCCATTTAAGCAGCGCCGAGCATACAGCCCTCACCACCGGCAAAAACCTGTCGATTGCCACCGGCGACAGCCTGCTCGCCAGTGTGAGCAACGCCTTTCGGCTGTTCGTCCACAAAGCCGGCATGCGCCTGATCGCGGCGTCAGGCAAGGTCTATATCCAGGCCCAGTCCGACGATATCAGCGCCATCGCCAACAAGGTGCTCACACTGATAAGCGAGACGGACTGGGTCGACATCCGCGGCAAGAAAGGCGTGCGCCTGCACGGCGGCACCTCCATGCTGGAGATCAGCGAGAAGACCCAATTTTATACGTCGTCGCCCACTCTATTTCACGGCAACCTCGAAACCTTGGCTCCCAAAAACCGGTCTCAACCAAATGCGCCGCCGCCAGTAAATGACGATCTGCCCGAGACCTCGTCAGAACCGGGATATCTGTACCACGATCTGCGCGCCCATCGAAGCGGTGGCAACTACGAGTATTTGGCATACGCGCTGTACAAGGACGATGGCAAGGTAGAAGACGGCATGACCGACCGTTACGGGCGAGCAAAGATCAAACATCAAACCGGAACACGGAACTACCGCATCGTCATGGCGGACGGCGAGGAGTTCCACCTGGATGTCGCCGAAAAGGCAACGGTCAAGTCACTGCCTGATGACGCGACAACGGCCGATGACATGCCGCCCGACCGTCAGCATGATTGAGCTATCAACAAACACTTCTGGAGATGCGCCATGGCCGACCCGATCAAACGAATACAGACCATAAAAATTGATGAGCAAAAGCGGCGCTCATGCAGTTCATCACAGTGGCTACTTGAATATCAGCACGCGACGCATCCGATTTGCGATAACAGCCAACTGAGCGTGTTTATCTGCGGAGAAGAAGGTTTCGCCGATATCGCGAAGGAAATCGAAAGTGCCCAGGAAAGCATCGACATTTGTTGTTGGGGTTTTGACCCGGGCATGGAACTGGTACGCGGTAGTGGTGGGTCATGGCCACGCGGTACGACATACGGCGACCTGCTCATCGCAGCGGCAAAACGCAAGGGCATGAAAGTACGTTTGCTCGTGTGGTACGACGCGTTTGCCGACAAAGTCGAGAAATTTAATCCGCGGAACATGCCGGGGTACACGCACGACGTCGACAAATTCCGCGACGATTTACGGAATGAAAAGGCAGCCAAAAATCTTAGCGCTGCAAGTGCTACTTATCTCTCGGCGGCGTATTGGGCGCCATGAAAAAATTGGGATCAACAACAGATCTTACCGCAGCGCAAAGGAACATTAATGCTCGACGAGACTACTGTAACGCATGGTATTGGGCAGCCTTCGAGGGGCTACTCAAAGGCATTGAAATTCGTACTCGCGCCGGCAAGACTGATGCCGTCAAAAATAATGCCGATTTGGAAATTCGCAACCTCGACCGCTTCAGCGCAGAGCGCAAAGGCATGGAGCGCGCGGCCACCCACCATCAAAAACCCATACTTATCGATTTCAATTATGACCAAGGCAGCAAGGCAGTCGGCTATGTGATGGGTTTGAATTCAGTGACCGACTATTGGGACACAGCAGAACATATATACGAAAATCCGCGCAGAGAGGCTGAACAAGCCCATAGCTACATGCCCGATTTGGCGCACTCCAGCATGAAACCGTTACGAGACTATGCATGCCGTATTGACCGCGGCCGTGCATTGCTCGACCTGTACCAAAACTTTGTCAACGGGTGGGAGAGTGCAGGTTCGAACAGGCAAGCTAAGGCAAGAAGCGAATTGGGTAGCCGCCCAATACCAGAACACTGCTTAAAGCGCGCACCAGCAGGCAGTCCGCACGTGCAGATTGTGCGAACACAGCCTGAAGACAAAGACAAGACAATCCAGGAACTCTATTTCAACGCCTCTGATTTGGCGACTCGCGCGGCTGGTTATCTGTATGTGGAGAACCAGTATTTTCAGTGGGAAGAGTGGGCAAAACGTTTACTGCGCGTGCGCAAGCAATCAATGCAGCAATGGAACGCCAGTTGTGCCGCCGCCGGTTTGAAGCTGGAGAGCATGCCCGTCATGCACGTGTTCATCGTTATGCCAGTGCCGGAAAAAACAGAAATGATCCCGCGGACCTATGACACCCTGGCAAGGCTCGGGCAACAAGCTCACATGGATGGCCAAGTTACGCTCATCGAAAAAGAAAACGTGCGCCCTGCAGCCGTTCAAATAGCACGTAATCCCGGCCCGTCAGGACACATGAAGAGGCGTATGCCCGAAGTTGTGCAATACGCCAACCAAATTGAAAAACAGGATGCCATCAGGTTGGAATCCGAGTTTGGCGTGAAGGTGTGCACGGCGATGCTCAACGCCTGCGGATCAAATGGCAAATCCTTCGAATATCGCGAAATTTACATCCATTCCAAACTGCTTTTGATCGACGATACTTTCTTCACGATTGGCAGCGCCAACATGAATGTGCGCAGTATGGCGGTGGATAGCGAGATCAATGTGGCGACAGTTGATCCGGTAACTGCGACGGATTTGAGGAAGCAAATTTGGGGTCAACTTAGCGGCAATTGGGGAAAATGCGATGGGGGTAATGGATCGAGTAAAGAAATTGAAAAGGCATTTGATCACTGGGAAAAATTGATGGAAAAAAATGCGAAGGCAAAAGATAAAAACATGAAGGCGGTTTCTGGTTTTTTGTTGCCGCTTGCTGACAACCGTAGTTCTACAACGCGGCTGGGCTAAAGGCCATGCATCGCTTTCTACTCTGTTCGATACAACAGCGCCTCGTCGTGCTACTGCTCCTTTTATTTCATCTAACGGCCTGCAAAATGACAACCGCCACAATCGATGTTCTACCCCGCAATCTCGAATTGCCGCTGTTCGACCCGCATATCCCGACATACACCTGCACACCTGCGCAAATGCCTCAATTCGATGCGCAGGCAGAGTCATGGTTCCAGGAAGCACGCGCCCTGGAAAGCCCCGAGATTTATGTCGATGATCGCGATTACAAGAAGATTGTCGCGCTGACCCGCGAAGCGGCAGAACGGCAACATTGGAAGGCGATGCTCAACCTGGCAAGCTTTTATATAGAGGGGCGCGATCCGCCGCACGGCGATGAGGATGCGGTTCAACTGGTGGAGGCGGCGATGCGACTTGGGGTGCCGGCCGCCTATGACCGCATGGGCACTTATTACATGAACGGCACGGGTGTCAGGGCCGATGCCACGCGCGCCTACGCTTTCTGGCAACGAGCGGCCCAAATGGGAAGCCCTGAAGCATTGACCGACCTAGGCAGAAAATTGATTTCGGTTGATGACCATCCTGAACGCGGTCGCTGGGCGAACGAAGCAGTCGGTACCAAAATGCTGGAGTGCGCATATGGCCAGGGACACGGCCCCGCCGCCTACGAATTAGGGTATGAATATAGCATGCCGACTGGGCGCAGTCCTGCAAGGGAAGATCTAGACCGTGCGCTCCTGGCTTGGCACAACGGCGTAAAGTTCGGTAGCGCCAAGTCAGCAGCAGCAATCTCGGGCGAATTTGACGTTGATTCCACTGATGCGGATCGAATGGTGCCGCACCCCGACATGGCGCGTTCGGAACGCTACCGTGTACTGGCCCGAGCACTCGAATTCGATCCCGACCGCCGTTTCCCCAACCTTGACAAGATCCTGCCGCTGCCGCCGGCCGACCTGCCGCCATGGAACGGCGATCGCGACACGCTGATCAATGCCGCGCGCGGCGTGAGGCATCCTCCAACCGCGCCCCAAGCGCCGAACGCGAATTCGGAACGTACGGGGCGCTTCTTTCTCGACCCTGTATATCGTCTCGTCCCCACCGATGACAAATCCACCGGCCCCAGCGCACCTTTCGCCGGATATTGGCAACCACCGACTGACGGCATGGAGGTGGACCGCAGCGACTCTGTTCAGACACCCACACCGGGGCTATATCAACCCGGCGAGCGGTTCGATTCGGAGTATGTCCGGTATCCGGACAGCAGAAAGACCATCGCGGCGAATTCACCATGGCGCCATTGGCGCACCGTGCGCCATGACCAGGGGACGATTTCGCCGCCGGTTGTCAGCGGGCGTACGCGCGAGATCGCGCCGCCCGTCCCCGCAAAGGCGTGCGGCGCCAGCGAGCGTTGTCCGGTGAGCGGCACTTGGCAACCGTGGATGCACGCCGAGCATCCCCTCCAAACGATGGTCAATCAATACTGGCGCCAGGCCTGGCTCGCGGCCGGCCAAGGCTTTCCAGATCCCGGCGCCGACTGGATGCTCGACGTACCGGCCGACGCCATCACTTGGCATTTGATGGAACAAGGCGGCACCAATCATATAGGCGCCGCCTGAACGCGATGAAACACCAAAGCCGCCCCATCATCCGCTTAGGCGACACCACCGACCACGGCGGCAAAGTCGTCTCCGCCTCCTCCGGCACCATCGTCATGGGCCGCGAAGCCGCCGTCGAAGGCGACATGACCTTCTGCCCCAAGTGCAAAGGCCAGTTTCCCATCAAGCCCGAGGGCGCCGGCGCCAGGCATCAGGGCAAGCCCTACGCCTACGACAACGACCTCACAGCGTGCGGCGCCAAGCTGGTCGCGTCGTGAATCAAACGCCGGCGTAGCCCGGCGCCGTCGCGTCGTCGCGAAGTTCGATCGCAAACAACTGCGTCCCGGTATCCTCCGCCGTCAGCTTCACCATTTTTTCAAAGCGCATGCCGACCCGGCGCAGCACGGCGTCGGATGCCTCATTGCCCGGGCTGGTGATCGCCACCACGCGCGTCAAACCAAGTTGTCTGGCATGCGCCAGCACGCCGGCGGCCGCTTCGCTCGCATAGCCCTGCCCCGCATACTCGGGCAGATAGGCGTAGCCGAGGTCGACGTCCTGCAAGGTCTCGCGCTTGATCAAGCCGCACATGCCGATGGCGGCGCCGTCGCTTTTGCGTTCGACCAGGTATAGCGAGAAGCCGCGCATCGATTGCATGCTGAGGGGGCCGAGCGCCAGCGCTTCTCTCGCCTG
>JAQGNM010000525.1 GCA_028291845.1 Massilia sp.
TCCACCTGGTCGACGATGGTCTGCACCGACTTCGACAGGATGGCGCGCTCCGGCTCGGCGACCTTGCCTGCCAGCTTCATCTCCAGCCGTTCGGCCGACAGCTGGATCGGCGTCAGCGGATTCTTGATCTCGTGGGCGAGGCGGCGCGCCACCTCGCCCCAGGCCACCGAGCGCTGCGCCGAGATGACGTCGGAGATATCGTCGAACACCACGATGTAGCCGCGGCTGGCGCCGACCGGCAGGCGCGAGCCGCGCGCCAGCACGGTGATGTCATGGTCGTCGCCGCTGCCGGCGCGGCGCGGGATTTCGATTTCCAGCTGCCAGTGGCTGCGCTGCTTTTTCAGGTTGGCGCCGCCACCGGCCGCGCTCTGCGCGCTTTGCGCCGAAAACGCCCGGGTGACGGCGGCGGCGAATACTTCCAGGCCCTCGATCGACAGCAGGGCGCGGCCCAGGTAGCCCTCCCCTGCCTCGTGCCTGAGGATGCGGTCGACGGCGTCGTTGGCGCTGACGATATTGAAATCGGCGTCCAGCACGATCACGCCGGCCGACATATTGGCCAGCACCGATTCGAGGTGGGCCTTGGCGCTTTGCAGCGCGGCGCGGTTGCGCTCGACGGCGCTTCGCGCTTCGAACAGCTGGCCGGTCATGGTGTTGAACGATTGCGTCAGCGTGCCCAATTCGTCCCTGGTTTGCACGATCGGCCGCGGCGACAGGTCGCCCTCGGCCACCGCGCGCGTGCCCTCGGCCAGCACCAGCAGGGGCTGGGCCAGGTTCGAGGCGATCAGAAAGGCGCTGGCAATCGCCCCGAAAATCGCCAGCAGCAGGGTCAGGCTGAGCGTTTCGATATACATCTTGCGCAGGCCGACGCGCGCCAGAAAGCGCGTCTGGTATTCGGAATAAGCGTTGCGCAGCACCTCGGCGTTGGTGGCCAGGTTGACCGGCACCGACTGCACCAGCTGCAGGTAGCGCGCGGCGACGCCGGGCGGATCGGACACCCGCAGCACCACCCGCAGGCGCAGGCCGGTGGCGGCGTCGAGGGCGTCCGGGGCGGCGCTGGCAGAGGAGCTGGCGGCGCTGGCGGTCGCGCTGCTGTCGGTGAAATCGCGCTCGATGCCGCCTTCGGACTGGGCGAAGCCGCGCGGCATATCGGCCTGGCGGAGCATGGCGACGGTCGGCAAATCACCTACCAGGTCGACCTTGCGGCTGTCCGAGGACGAGGCCAGCAGGATGCCGTTGGCATCGACCAGCATGGCGCTTTGCATGCCGTCCTGTTCGTCGACGATGCGGTTGAGGATCACTTGCGTGGCCTCCTTGTCCTGGCCGGAGATGGTCAATGCCGCCACATTGGCTTGCGAACCCAGTTCGGCCAGCGCCTGGTCGAGCGCGGCCACACCGAGGTTCAGGCCCGATTTGAGGGCCGCCTCGATCTTCACGTCGAACCACGATTCGATCGAGTGCGAGACGAACTGCACGGAGACGACGAAGATCACCAGGCCCGGCAAGATGCCGATGGCGCCGAACAGCAGCACCAGGCGCGACATCAGGCGCGAGCCGAATTTGCCGGCGCGGTAGCGCGAATACAGGCGCCACAGCGCCACCACCACGAACACCACCAGCATGGCGGCCACCGCCGCGTTCAGGCCCAGCAGCCACGAATAGTAGCGGTCGAAAAATCCCGAATTGTCCGAGGCCGACGCGAGCAGGAACAGCAGGATGCTGCCGATGGCGCCGCCGACCATCACGCCATAGCGCAAGGCTTGTTTCACCGGCTACTCCGCCCTGTAGTTAAAAGTCTTGCGGCCGGAGCTGAGCTGCCAGCCGGCATTGTTGATCGCATTGACCTGCAAGGGTTTCAACAAGGCCTGGCGGTCCATGAACATGCGCAGGCTGACGTTATAGGTCTCGCCCGGCTTGAGCGCGCCGCGCGGGCCGATCATCCAGCGGCCCGGCCGGCGTATCGTCAGCAGCGCCTCGTCGAGCGTCGCATAGCTCTGGTAGATGCTCCCCGCCACTTGCACATTGTACTTACGCATCAAGGGGTTATACCAGATATTGATGGTGCGGCGCTCGGCAATGGCCTTGTCGTCGGTCCAGTACCAGCGTGGCCGCGTCAGCTCGATTTCAGTGGTGAACGACAGCTTGATGCCCGCCTGCAAGGCGTCTTCCAGATCATGGGTGAGATCGAAGCTGTAGCTGGCCTGCAGCTTGTAGCCCTCGTCGCTGGCCTCGATGTGCGCATGCACGATGTCGACCGCGTCGGCCGCCAGCGCCTGGGCGCACGCGAACAACAGCAGCAGCTGACAGGCGAGGAGTCGAAGGAAGCGGGTTGTCACAAGGGGACCGGAGCCTTAATAAATACGTATCAGTCTGGACCGGTCACGCGGAACGCTTCTGGAACAAGGCATAAAACAAGCCGTCGTGATCCTCGGCGGCGCTCCCGGCCGGCAACAGCTGGCCGGGTGCCTCAAGACGCAGCGCGCCGTGGCGGGCCGCGAACGCCGCCGCCTGCGCCTCCGATTCCTGGGGCCAAAGTGAACAAGTCACGAATAGCAATTTACCATCGGGCCGCAGCATCTGCCAAAGATTGTCGAGAATTTTGGATGAAAGTGTTGCAAGTTGGAGCGCGTCGCCCTTCCTGCGCAACCAGCGGATATCAGGGTGGCGCCGCACGATACCGGACGCGGTGCACGGCACGTCGGCCAGAATCCGGTCGAAACCGTCGCCGTCCCACCATACCCTGGTTTGCGCCTCGAACGCTTTCAGTGTCGCCGTCAAGCCGAGCCGCTGCAGATTGTCTTCCACCCGCAACAGGCGCTTGGGATCGGCATCGATGGCGGTCAGATCGATGTCGGCCAGCTCGAGCAGGTGGCCGGTCTTGCCGCCCGGGGCGGCGCAGGCGTCGAGCACGCGCATGCCGTCACGTACATCGAGCAGCGGCGCGGCCAGCTGGGCGCCGGCATCCTGCACCGAGCAGACGCCGTCTTCGAAACCGGGAATCAGCTGCACGCCGATCGGCTTGTCCAGGCGTACCGCCGAGGCGCCGATGCGCGCCGCGCCGATACCGGCATCCTGCAAAGTCTGTAAATACGCCTCGACGCTGCTCTTGCGGCGGTTCACGCGCAAGGTCAGCGGCGGCTGCACGTTGCCGGCGGCGAGAATGGCTTGCCAGTCGCGCGGATAGGCTGCGCGGGCGGCATCGATCCACCATTGCGGGTAGTTATACAGCGCCACCGGCTGCGACAAGGCCGCCTCCAGCAGCGCGTCTTTCTCGCGCAAAAAGCGCCGCAGCACGGCGTTGACCATGTTCTTCGCATGCGCCATGTCCGGGTGCGCGGTGGCCACCGTCACCGCCTGGTCGACCACGGTGAACGCCTCGTAGGGCGCTTGCTCCCCCTCGACCGGGTCGATCAGGGTCAGCGCGCAGCACAGCAGCGCGGCCAGCATCGGCGGCTCCGGCGCTTTCGAGGTCATCAAGCCGAGCAAGGTTTCGGCACGGCCCAGCTGGCGCATGGTGCGATAGGCGATATCCTGGATCGCCCCGCGCGCCTGCGGCGTCGCCTGGGTCACGCCGAAGGCGGTGGTCAAGGCTTGCGGCAAGGTGGTGCCGCCGCGCACCTGGGCCACCGCATTGGCCGCGCCCAACAGGCACAGCGCCAGGGAATCGGTTTTCAGGCGCGGCAAATAACCCGGCTGCAGCACCGGCTTGACGTCGTAGCTGGCGCGCAGCGGGGCCGCGGGGGGCGAGGCGGCCGGCGCCGCCGGGGCAGCCGGGGCAG
>JAQGNM010000536.1 GCA_028291845.1 Massilia sp.
TGGCGACTGTTTCAAGTTCACCCAGCGCCTGGCCGAGCTGGCCAAGGGGCTCGGCGTCATTTTCAAACAGGGCGTCACCATCGAGCGCTTGACGACGGTGGGAGACAAGGTCACCGGCGTGCTCACCTCCGAGGGCGAACTGAGCGCCGATTCGTTCGTGCTGGCATTGGGCAGTTATTCACCGTTGCTGGCGCGCCAGCTGGGCATCAAGATCCCGGTGTATCCGGTCAAGGGCTATTCGATCACCATGCCCGTGGTCGATGCCGCAGGCGCACCCGAATCGACGGTGATGGACGAGACCTTCAAGGTGGCGATCACCCGCCTGGGCGACCGCATCCGGGTGGGCGGCACGGCCGAAATCGCCGGCTACGATTTGAGCTTGCACCAGGCCCGGCGCGACACGCTGGAGCACTCGGTGACGGTTTTGTTCCCGCGCGGCGGCGACACCAGTAAAGGCTTGTTCTGGTGCGGCCTGCGGCCGATGACGCCTGACGGCACGCCGGTGATCGGGCCGACGCCGTACCGGAATCTGTTCTTGAATACCGGGCACGGCACCCTGGGCTGGACCATGTCGTGCGGTTCGGGACGGGTGCTGGCCGATCTGGTCAGCGGGCGCCAGCCGGAGATCGGGCTGGAGGGGCTGTTCATGGACCGCTATGCGAATGGGAACCGGCCGATTATTGTGCCGGTGGGCGTAACCGCTTAGTTGGCGGGGGCAGCAGGGGGACTGGCACCGCATGGTGCCTGTCCCACTCTTGGCTCAGTAGCAAATCAAACATGGGACAGGCAGCGTCGCGCTACGCGCTTGTGCCTTTCGCGGCCCGGCCAGTCCCCCTGCTGATCAGGTCCCCGACTCATCCAACGGGTCTTCCAGCGGATCCATCGGCGCTGCCGCCGGAATCGTATACTTCTCTTCCGCCCACGCTCCCAGATCGATTTGCTTGCAGCGTTCGGAACAGAACGGGCGGTATTTGTTGGCCTCGGTCCATTCGACTTTGGCGCCGCAGGTAGGGCAGGATACGACAGTCATGATTTACACTTACCACTTCAAAAATTGCACAGCGTGAGTTCGAACGGTACGTCGTCTTCCAGCGGCTTCGGTTTCAGGTCGCCGCCCTGGGTGGTGAAACGAACCCACAGCATGTATTTATTGGCCGAGATTTCAGGAATCGCCCCGGTTCTTTCGTCCAGGGTCACGCGCAGCATCTGGTACACCTTACCTTGCAGCATTTGCTGATAGCTGCCGGCGATGGCGATCATTTTAACGGGCCCGCCCGAATCGCGCAGAAGGCGCAGCACCAGTGCGAGGGCGTCGAACAGCGGCGCCAGCGGGGCGAACCAGGCGATGATGTCGTCGTAGCGCTGCTGGGCCGGACGCTTTTGCCAGGCGTAATATGAGGGCAGGTCGAATTCGCAGGCGCCGCCGGGGATGATGGTGCGGCCGCGGACGCTCATCAGCCACTCGTGGTCGCGCACGTTCTGCCCGGTCTTGCCTTGCGACGCCACCAGGTTGGCGCTGACCGCTTCCAGCTCGTTCAACACGGCGTCGAGCATCTCGGCGGCCACGTTGGGGTTGGAGCGGTAGCTGAGCAGGCTTTGCTTTTGCCGCTCGAGTTCCTGCAGCAAGTCCGATTTCAGGTCGGCCCGGCCCGCCACTTCCAGCATGTCGAAAATCGTCGACAGGGCCACGTGATGCTGCATCGCGTGTTCCTGATGAACGAAGAACTTGAACTTCTCGTACAAATCTTCCAGCCGCAATAAGGTCCGTATGCGCTCGTTGAAAGGGTATTCGTAGACGATCAAAATGACATCCCTTTTCTGGTTGACGGAGAAGATTTGCCATGATTCTGAACCAAGCGCCCCGAAATTACAAACGCTGCATGGTTGTCGGTCACATTGTCGCCGATATTGTTAAATATAGCGCGTGCAATGTTTCAACCTGGGGGAGCAGGGCATGCATGCCGTCGTCGTTGTCGATGACGTCGTCAGCGGCCGCCAGCCGCTCGGCGCGGCTGACCTGGTTGGCCATGATGGCGCGAACTTGCGCTTCGGTCAGGCCATTTCTTGCCATCACCCGCGCCACCTGGGTGGTCTCCAGGCAGTCGACGGCGAGAATACGCCCCACCCGGTTTCTCCAGGCGCCCGATTCGATCAGCAGCGGCACCACGAATATCACGTACAGGCCGCTGGCCGCCAGCGCCTGCCGCTCCGCTTCGGCGCGTATCATCGGGTGCAGGATCGCTTCCAGGCGCTGCTTGGCGGCAGGATCCGTAAATACCAGGGCGCGCATGGCGGCGCGGTCGAGCGAACCATCGGCGGCGATGAAGCCGGCGCCGAAGGTTTGCGCAATGGCGGCCATGGCGGGGCCGTGCGGCGCCGTCATGGCGTGGGCGATCAGATCGGTGTCGACCAGGGTGGCGCCGCGTTCGGCGAACAGATTGGCGACGGTGGTCTTGCCGCAGCCGATACCGCCGGTCAGGCCGATGTGCAGTTTGGGAGGGATCACCCGAAATACCGTTGCGAGTAGGCCGCGATCGGCGCGCCCCACAACATGGCGATCATGCCGGCCGCCGCCAGGTAGGGTCCGAAAGGAATGGTTTTTTCACGTGAGCGCCCGGCAAATACGATCAAGGCGATGCCGACCAGCGCGCCTACCACCGAGGAAATCAGGATGATCGAGGGCAGCGCCTTCCAGCCCATCCACGCCCCAAGCGCCGCCAGCAGTTTGAAGTCGCCGTAGCCCATGCCTTCCTTGCCGGTGGCCAGTTTGAACAGCCAGTACACCGCCCACAGCACCAGGTAGCCGCAAGCGGCGCCGATGACGGCGTCCTGCAGCGGCACGAAGGTGGCATTGACGTTCACCAGCAGCCCGGCCCACAGCAGCGGCAAGGTCAAGTCGTCCGGCAGCAGCTGGGTGTCGTAATCGATGCAGGTCATGGCGATCAGGGCGTAGGCAAAACCCAGCGTGGCGATGCCGGCCCAGCCGCTGCCGAAATGCCAGATCAGCGCGGCGGAGATCACCGCCGTGACCGCCTCTATCGCCGGATAGCGCGCGGCAATCGGCGCCTTGCAGGCGCGGCACTTGCCGCGCAGGGCCAGGTAGCTGATGACGGGGATGTTTTCCAGCGCCGTGATGTGGTGGCCGCAATGGGGACAGGCCGAGCGCGGCACCATCAGATTGAAGGTGTCCTGGTAGGGCAGTTCCTTGCCGCTTTCGTGGGCCACGTAGTTGTCGTTATCGCGCTGCATCATCTTCGGCAGGCGATAGATGACCACGTTCAGAAAGCTGCCGATCAGCAGCCCGAACACGGCGGCGACGATGGTGGCGGCCAGATCGCCGGGGGCGGCGAAAAATAAAGTTTCAGGAAGCATGACGATCCGCGGGCAGTGGTGAGGCGATGCGATGTTGCATCTCAGGAATATCGCCAATCATAGACGGCTGGCGCGGCTTGCGCAATCACCGCCTGCCGCCCCCGCGGTTTACTTTAACTTGGCATCTTCCTGCTTGGCGTCTTCCATCGCTTCCGGTTCGAGCTCTTCAGCCGAGCGGTTCAGGTGCACGAACACCCCCCACGCCGCCAGCAAAAAGGCCACCGCCACCAGGATGCTGGCTGCATAGGGCAGCTGGGTCGGATCCTCGTGCAGCGCCTTGAAAGTGGCGACCAGGCCCTCGAGCGCCAGCGCCACCACCACCACCACGAAAAAGCGCGACAGAAAGCGCCGCACGCGGGTCGGCGCGCTGATGTCGCTGTCGCGCACCACTTCTTCCTCGATGATGGTCTCGGCGATTTGCAGCGCCACCACGCCGGCCGCCAGCAAGCCCATCGCCTCGATGATGGCCAGCGCCGTGTTGCCGTCCATGCCGGCGTTAAAAGCATCCCAGCCCATGCGCGCCGAAATGACGATCAGCATCAGGGAGGCGAGAGCGAACAGCAAGGCCATCAGACTATGGACGGCGCTAAAGATAACAGTAAATATTTTCATATTTACATGTTGCCATAAATTCAGATTGGATAGCTTGCAAGCGTGTGCGCGTGTGCGCCGCTCAGCCGCCGCCGGACTGCCCGGTTCGCGCGCAAGCGAGGCAACATCGCCTCATGCATACTCGGCCAAAAACCTGCTTGATCCACTCGTGAAGGCGTCTACACTTAGAAATACAAGCTGCGGGGCGTTACTGCGATGCCGTCCACGGCGCAGTTCGGCGAACCCGGAATGGCACAAGCGTCACGAACATTTCTCAGCGCACCTGTCGCACGGACCAGTCCGTGTAGCGGCAGTCACCAAGGGAGGGTTGATCATGGCAAATGACATCAGTGCTGCGAAACGGGGCACATCATCGCGGCGCGGTGCTCCTCCGGGCGCCTCTGGGCCGATGCAAGAGCTTGACTGGATTCCCATCGCGCTGGGCGCCGCCGCCGTCGTGGCCAGGCTCGGAGGCCGCAAGAGGGGCGCGGCGGCGCTCGCGCTCAGCGCTGTCGCCGGCGCCGCCGCGGTGGGCGCGGTGCGCGGCGTGCAGGGCAATGCGGGCAGCAAGCGGCAAGGCGGCAAGCCGGAGGTGGAGCGCTCGATCACGATCGGCAAGACTGCCGACGAGCTTCGCCGACACTGGCTCGATCCGAGGACGCTGCCGCAAATCATGGCGGACTTCGCGACCGTGCGTGCGACTGGCGACGGCCGCATGCACTGGAAGGTCGAGGGACCGCTCGGCCACGCCTACGAATGGGACTCCGAGACCATCGACCGGCCCGACGAGGGCGTCGGCTGGCGCTCGCTTGCCGACGGCGCCATCTCGAACGAGGGATGGGTCCGCTTTCACGCCGCCCCGGCCGACCGCGGCACCGTGGTCACCTTGCACGTTCGCTTCGACCCGCCCGGTGGCGCGCTCGGCGAGGGGCTTCTCAAATTCCTCGGCACCACACCGTTGGACCTGGTCGTTGACGCGGCGCTGCGGCGCTTCAAGAACCTCGTCGAAACCGGTGAGATCCCGACCACTGTGCGCCAGCCCGCTGCGCGCGCCGACACACGCTAAGAACACACACGCAAAGGAGAGCAGGCCATGCGAGCACTTTACTGGAACGGCGTGAACGACCTGCGTGTCGGCACGGTAAAAGACCCCGAGATCGTCAACCCCCACGACGCCATCTTGCGCGTGAGCCTGTCGACCACCTGCGGCTCGGACCTGCACTTCATCGACGGCTACATCCCGACCATGAAGGCTGGCGACGTGATCGGCCACGAGTTCATGGGCGTGATCGAAGAGGTCGGCCCCGAAGTCAAACGCGTTGCGAAGGGCGACCGCGTCGTGGTGCCCTCATTCATCGTGTGCGGCCAGTGCTGGTATTGTCAGCACCACCTTTACTCCTTGTGCGACAACACGCATCCCAAGCCCGAGCTGCAGGAGCCGCTGCTCGGCGGATATCCGACGGCCGGCATCTACGGCTACACCCACGCCTTCGGCGGCTATGCGGGCGCGCATGCGAACTACGTGCGTGTACCGTTTGCCGACAACGACTGCTTCAAGGTCCCTGACGGGGTGGCGGACGAGACTGCGCTGTTTCTCTCGGATGCCGCGCCGACCGGCTATATGGGCGCCGATTTCTGCAACATCCAGCCGGGTGACACGGTCGCGGT
>JAQGNM010000542.1 GCA_028291845.1 Massilia sp.
GGTGCCATTCGAAGATTTCGTGACGGCGTGCCCGCTCCTCGGCCGCGGCCAAGTGCTGGCGCGCCGCCTCGATCGACACCAGCGCGCCAAGCGCAGGCAAGTAGCGCTGCAGGTGGGCGCGTTCCTGCAGCAGCAATGCCGCCAGCGCGGGCGCATGGCCGACAGCGACCGGCTCGAGAGAGACGCCGCAGGAACTGCGCAGGGGAATGACGGGCATGGGAAGCTGTTGAGGAAGAAAAATTGTCGGTTAATGGAACGTTGTCATTGACACTCTGATATGCAGAATCGGCGGCCAGCCGTTCAGTTTGGCGCGCTGCTGCTGCGCCGGACCACCAGCGCCTTGATCGCCAGTCCTGCCGGCAGCGTGCCGGCCGCTTTCAAGGCATCTTCGCGGGTGGCGAACGGGCCACCAAATAATCTGTGCAAGGAACCTGCCTGGACGATCTCGACCAGGCTGACGATGCCGGTGGCGAGCACGCGGGCGCGCGCTTCGGCGGCGTTGGCCGCCTGGCTGAAGGCGCCCAGCTGCAAATAAAAGCCGTCGGCGGCGGTGGCGGCCGGGATCGCCGCAGGCGCAGCTGGAGTAACAGCAGCTGGAGTAACAGCAGCGGTGGGCGCCATCAGCGCCACGATGTCGCTGGAAGAACTCAGCGCCACCGGCGCCGACACCAGTGTGGCATCAGCGGTCGGCGCCAGTGGCACGCTCGCCAGCGCCACCGGCGCCGGAGAATTACGGCGCACGGTGGCGATGCGCGAGGCGTCTTCCGGCAGCAGGCGTTCGACTTCGACTTCATGGCTGCCCTTGCCCAGCAGGCCCAGTTTCAAGGCTGCCGTGTACGACACGTCGATGATGCGGCTGGAGTGAAAAGGCCCGCGGTCATTGACCCGCACCACCACCGATTTGCCGGTCTCGATGCTGGTCACCCGCGCGTACGAGGGGATCGGCAGGGTCGGATGGGCGGCGCTCATCTGGTACATATCGTACGGTTCGCCCGACGAAGTGCGCTGGCCGTGGAATTTTTTGCCGTACCAGCTGGCCACGCCGCGCTGGACAAAGCTGCTGTCGCCGCCCAGCGGCGTGTAGGTTTTACCGAACACCACATACGGCTTGTTGCCGTACTTTGACAGCAGCTCGTTCTTGACGATCGGGTCTGGCAGGTCGTACAGGCCGGGCGGCGGATTGTCGCCGGGGCCGTCGTCGAGGTAGTAGCCGCCGCGGCCGGAGCCGGCCGCCGGCATCACCGGCAGGCGCGGATCGATCGGGCCGTGTTTGGCGAGCGGGGTTTTCGGCGCCGGGAACGGAGAAAGGCGCATGTGGCCGTCGCTGGCGCAACCGCTCAGCACCAGCACCACGGCGGCAAGTAAAACCCGCCGCATCATGTCTGCACCAGCTTGCGGTTATGCTGAATGCTCATCAGGATGCCGGCACCCAGGCCCAGCGTGAACAGCGCGGTGCCGCCGTAGCTCATGAACGGCAGCGGCACGCCGACCACCGGCAAAATGCCGCTGACCATGCCCATGTTGACGAATGCGTAAGTGAAGAAAATCATGGTGATGGCGCCCGCCAGCAGGCGTGTAAACAGGGTGGGAGCATTCGCCGCGATCATCAGGCCGCGGCCGATCAACAGCAAATACAAGAACAGCAAAATCAGGATGCCGACCAGGCCGTACTCTTCGGCGAATACGGAAAAGATAAAATCGGTGGTGCGCTCCGGGATGAACTCCAGGTAGGCCTGGGTGCCCTTGTGAAAGCCCTTGCCGAACACGCCGCCCGAGCCGATGGCGATGGTCGACTGGATGATGTGAAAACCTTTACCCAAGGGGTCGGAAGTGGGATCGATCAGGGTCATCACCCGCTCGCGCTGGTAGTCGTGCATCACCGACCAGGCGATCGGCAGGCTGGCTGCGCCGGCGACGAACAGCCCGGCCAGCGCCTTCCACGACAGCCCGGCCAGAAAAATCACGTAGAAGCCGGCCGACAGCACCATCAGCGCGGTGCCCAGATCGGGCTGCTTCATGATCAGGCCGACGGGCACCATCAGCAGCACCGCCGCCAGCAGGAAGGAGGTCCAGCGCAGCATGCCGGAGCGCTGCTGAAAATACCAGGCTAGCATCAGCGGCATGGCGATCTTCATGATCTCGGATGGCTGCATGTCGAAGCCGATGTGCAGCCAGCGGCGCGCCCCCTTCTTGATCACGCCAAACAGGAACACCGCCACCAGCAGCGCCACGCCGACCGTGTAGATCGGCACGGCGAAGCGCATCAGGGTTTGCGGCGGTACGTTGGCGGCGATCCACATCACCACGAAGGCCAGCACGATATTGCGGATCTGCCCTTCGACCCGGCCGGGGAAATCCATGCCGGCCGAGCTCAGGGTCAGCAGTCCCGTCGACAGCAGCAGGAACAAAATGATGGCCAGCGGGGCGTCGAAGACGGTGAAGTAGTGGCGCGTGCGGCGCCACAGCGAACGGCGTTCCTGAAAGGCGCTCATGATGTAAAGGCTGTCATGTTATTCCTTGTTCCCCGGGGTCTCGCCGCCGGGCTGGAAGTCGCTGGATACGCCGGCCGGCGCTTCCACCGGCAACACCGCAGGATCCTCTTTCGGCACCGGCAGCTTGGTCTTGTCACCGGGGCGTTTGCCCAGCAAATAAAAGTCGAGCGCCTTGCGCACGATCGGCGCGGCGATGGCGGCGCCGAAGCCGGCGTTTTCCACCACCACGGCAATCGCGATGCGCGGCTTCTCGGCCGGGGCAAAGGCGGTGAACAGGGCGTTGTCGCGCAAGCGCTCGGGGGTGGCGGCGGCATTGTACTTGCCGCCGCGCAGGCCGACCACCTGGGCGGTGCCGGTCTTGCCGCCGACCGTGTAGCCGGCGTTACGGAACGGGATATAACCAGTGCCGCTTTGATCGGCGACGACACCGACCATGGCGCGCTTGATGATATCGATGTTTTCCTGCTTGAGAGGGATGCGGCCGCTGTCCTTGACCACCGTCAGGGTGCGCGCGCGGGTGCCGCCGTCCTCGATGATCTTGACCAGGTGCGGTTTCATCACCACGCCATTGTTGGCCAGGGTGGCCACGGCGTGCGCCATCTGGATCGGCGTGTAAGTGTTGTAGCCGTTGCCGATACTGATCGAGATGGTGTCGCCGCCCACCCATTTATTGGTCTGCTTGGCCTTTTTAAAACGCTCTCTCTTCCACTCCTGCGACGGCAGCACGCCCATCTTTTCGTGTTCGAGGTCGATGCCGGTGATCTGGCCGAAGCCGAACGGCTTCATGAAATCGTGGATGCGGTCGATGCCCATCTCGTTGCCGAGCTGGTAATAGTAGGTATCGCAGGACATCACGATCGAGCGGTACATGTCGATGTAGCCGTGGCCGCCGCGCTTGTCGTCGTTGAAGCGGTGCCCGCCCAGCATGAAAAAGCCGGCGTCCTGGATGCCCTGCTCGGGCCGGCGCAGGCCCAGTTCCAGCGCCGCCAGCGCCATGTACGGTTTGAAGGTCGAGCCGGGCGGGTATGTGCCGGACAGCGGGCGGTTCATCAGCGGCCGGTCGAGCGAGGTATTGAGTTCGTTCCAGCTGGCGCTGTCGATGCCGTCGACGAACAGGTTGGGGTCGAACCCCGGCCGCGACACGTAGGCCAGCACGTCGCCGGTCTCCGGCTCGATCGCCACCAGGGCGCCGCGGAAGTCGCCGAACGATTCTTCGACCACTTTCTGCAGTTCGATATCGATCGACAGGATCAGGTTCGCACCCGGCACCGCCGCCGTGCGCGACAAGGTGCGAATCGCCCGTCCGCCCGCCGAGCGCTCGACCTGTTCGTAGCCGGTCTGGCCGTGCAGCTGGCGTTCATAACTTTTTTCCAGGCCCTCCTTGCCGATATGGTCGGTGCCGCTGTAGTTGGCGGCGTCGTCGGTGTTTTCGATGGCGTTCGCTTCGTTGGTGTTGATGCGGCCGATGTAGCCGATCACGTGCGAGGCGACCTCGCCCAGCGGGTACTGGCGGAACAGGCGCGCCTGCACTTCGACGCCGGGAAAGCGAAAACGCTGGGCCGAAAAGCGCGCCACCTCGTCGTCGGTCAGGCGGGTACGCAGCGGTACGCCGGTGAACGATTTGGATTCCTCCAGCAGCCGTTTGAAACGTTTACGGTCTTTCGGCTCGATCTCGACCAGCTTGGCTAGTTCGTCGATCACCGATTCCAGGCTCGCTTCCAGCTTCGACGGCGTGATCTCCAGCGTGTAGGCCGAATAATTACGCGCCAGCACCACGCCGTTGCGGTCGAGGATCAGGCCGCGATTGGGCACCACCGGCACCACCGCGATGCGGTTCTCCTCCGCCTGCGCCATGTATTTATTATGGTTGACCACCTGCAGCCACACAAACCGCGCCACCAAAAGGCCGAAGCAGATGAATACGAACAGCACCACCGCGGTCAGGCGCATCCGGAACAGGTGGATTTCGCGGTCGTTGTCTTTAATTTCAGTCATGGCAATCTACAGTGCGGCGCTTAAATCGGCCGCGTGTGGTCTTTGTCGACCGCGCGGCGCTGCGGCGCCAGCAGGATCCAGGTGATCACCGGCCACAGCACGATGGCGACGACGCTTTCGACGAACTGGGTCCAGCCGGGGAATTTGCCCGACACGATGACCCGCACCAGCAACTGCACGCACTGGGTGAACAGCAGCAGCGGGAACACGTGCAGCGCCTGCGTCAGCACGGGGAACCACAACACCCGGCGGTGGATCATGATGGCGAGGTAGGACAGCAAGGTGTACGCCAGCGCATTCTCGCCCAGCAGGGTCGAATCGTGCACGTCCATCATCAGGCCCATGAAAAAAGCGATGCCGATGCCGACCTTGCGCGGCTGGTGGATTCCCCAGAACACCAGCACCAGGGCGACGAAATCGGGCACGCCCAGCCAGTGCCCCCACGGCAGCAGGTTGAGCATGAACGCCCCCATCAGGCTCACGCCGATGAACAGCGGACTGACGGGCTGCAGGATGTAATGCGGACGGTTCATGGTGTTTGTTTTCAGACGGCGGGCGTACCGGCTGCGGGCATACGGGCGGCCGGCGTACCGGCTGCGGGCGTACCGGCGGCGGGCATACGGGCGGCCGGCGTACCGGCAGCGGGAGTACCGGCGGCGGGCATACGGGCGGCCGGCGTGGCCGGCTTGGCGGCCGGCGCCGCCATCACCGGCGGCGCGGCCGCGTCTTTCGGCGGCAGCGGCGCGACGTTGGTCAGCGGCGCCATTTTCGGCAGCGCCGATTTTTTACCGACCACCTTCGGCGCCTCCACCGGCGGGCGCGGCAGCACGTCGGGCGCCGTCATCAGGATCAGCAGCTGGCGGTTGCGGTCGATGCCGGCCAGGGGCTGGCATACAACCCTGCCGAACACGCCGCCGGCATTGCTCTCGACCTGCACGACTTTCGCCACCGCCAGCCCGGCCGGATAGACGCCGTCCATGCCCGAGGTAATCAACACGTCACCAACGACGATGTCAGCATTCGGCGCCATGAAGCGCAGGTCCAGCACGCCGGCCTGGCCGCGCCCGTAGGCGACGCTGCGCAAGCCGTTTCTCAGCACCTGCACGGGGATCGCCTGCTCGCGGTCGGTCAACAGGGTTACCTCGGAGGTGAACGGGAACACCCGCGTCACCTGCCCCACCACGCCGGCATTGTCGATCACCGGCAGCCCGAGCGCCACGCCCTGCCGGGTGCCGCGATCCAATACCACCTTGCGGCTGGCCGGATCGCGCGCGTCGTAGAGGATTTCGCTCATCATCGATTTCACCGGCAAGTGCTCGCGCGCTCCCATCAGTTTGCGCAGCTGGGCGTTTTCCGCCATCTGGAGCTGGGCCTGCTGCATCATCTGGGCGCTGGCGACCTGCGCGCTTTTGAGTTCGCGCACTTCCTTCTGCAGGGCCGACAGGGTGGAAAAATAGCTGCCCATATTGACGCTGGCGTCGCGCGGCACCAGGGCGATCATCTGCAGCGGATACAGCACCGTGGCGGCCGCCTGGCGCACCAGGTCGAGCATGTGCAGGCGGGCGTCGAGAATCAGCAGCGCCACCGAAATGCATGCGAACACCGTCACTTTGACCCGCGCGGGCGCGCCTTGTTTGAATAACGGCGGAGGACTATATTCCATAGTTCCAATGCAAACCGCAGGGCCGCATCAGCGCGGTCCTGCAAAGTCAAAAGGGGTCAGGCATCGCGCCCGACCCGGAGCGTCACTCGTACGAGAAGATCGAACCGAGTTTGTCCATGCGCTCGAGCGCCATGCCCGAGCCGCGCACCACGCAGGTGAGCGGGTCTTCGGCCACCAGCACCGGCAGGCCGGTCTCTTCCATCAACAGGCGGTCGAGGTCGCGCAGCAAGGCGCCGCCGCCGGTGAGCATCATGCCCTTTTCGGCGATGTCGGCGCCCAGTTCCGGCGGGGTCTGCTCGAGAGCGTTCTTGACCGCCGAGACGATGTTGTTGAGCGGGTCGGTCAGCGCTTCGAGAATCTCGTTGGAGGAAATGGTGAACGAACGTGGGATGCCTTCGGACAGATTGCGGCCCTTCACTTCCATCTCTTTCACTTCCGACCCCGGGAAGGCCGAGCCGATCGCCTTCTTGATCGCTTCGGCGGTCTGCTCGCCGATCAGCATGCCGTAATTGCGGCGGATGTAGTTGACGATGGCTTCGTCGAACTTGTCGCCGCCAACCCGCACCGAGCCTTTATAGACCATGCCGCCCAGCGAGATGATGCCCACTTCGGTGGTGCCGCCGCCGATGTCGACCACCATCGAGCCGGTGGCGTCCGACACCGGCAGGCCGGCGCCGATGGCCGCCGCCATCGGTTCCTCGATCAGGTAGACCTGCGAGGCGCCGGCGCCCAGCGCCGACTCGCGGATCGCGCGGCGCTCGACCTGGGTCGAGCCGCACGGCACGCAAATGATGATACGCGGGGACGGACGGAAGAACTTCGAGTCGTGCACCATGCGGATGAACTGCTTGAGCATCTGCTCGGTGACGGTGAAATCGGCGATCACGCCGTCTTTCATCGGGCGGATCGCCTCGATGTTGCCGGGAACCTTGCCCAGCATCTGCTTTGCTTCCTTGCCGACCGCCTGGATCGTTTTCTTGCCATTCGGGCCGCCTTCCTGGCGGATCGCAACGACCGATGGCTCATCGAGAACGATGCCGAGGCCACGCACGTAGATGAGCGTGTTGGCGGTGCCCAGGTCGATGGCCAGGTCGTTGGAAAAGTAGCTGCGTAAAAAACCAAACATGTGTGTCCTGATGCGCAGGCGAATGCGCGAAACATTGATAGGGAACTGCGGAAAGCGCTGGTCCCGGTGGCCGGCGCGACGGCGCGCAAAGTACGGCAAGCGGAACGTATTTCAACCAAGCCTCAGTGCGGCGGCGGCATTGCTACGGCGCCGGCAACGCAATAGCCAGCCATTCTACCTTATAATTTGGCTGTTATCTGCCGAAAACCCCCTCATTTACAGAGTGCAACGACGCCTGAATCGACGGGATTGCCAAGGTTTTATGCCTATTTAGCGCGGCGTTGTATAAACTTCACTCTCTTTCACCACTTAATCCACCGCGGCGCGCGCCGCGCACCTTCTATGTCCCTGACTCTTGCAGATGTGAAACGAATCGCCAACCTGGCCCAACTCGACATGGACGAGGCCCACGCCGCCATCGCCCTGGGCGAATTGAACGGCATCTTCGCGCTGGCCGAGCAGATGCAGGCGATCGATACCGAGGGCGTCGCCCCCTTGTCGCAACCGCTCGCCGCCGTGCTCGGCACTCTGCCGCTGCGCCTGCGCGAAGACGTGGTGACCGAACAAAACCGCCGCGACGATTACCAGGCGCCGGCGCCGGCAACCGCCGACGGTTTATACCTGGTGCCGAAGGTTATTGAATGAGCCGGGCGGCCCGATTGTTATATTCGCATTAATTACATCGATTACATCGTCACCCGCTATCGCTGTTGCTATCGCTGTTCATCACCGCATACCAGGACTTGAATTCAACGCCATGCATACAAAAACACTCAAGCAGCTCTCCACCATGCTGCACGCAAAAGAAATCTCGTCCACCGAATTGACCCGGCATTATCTCGACCGCGCCCAGGCCAGCGATTTAAATGCCTTTTTGCATATCGACGCCGAACTGTCGCTGGCCCAGGCCGCCGCCGCCGACCTGCAACTGGCGGCGGGCAGCGCCGGTCCGCTGACCGGCATCCCGATCGCCCACAAGGACATTTTTGTGACCGAAGGCTGGCGCTCGACCGCCGGCTCGAAGATGCTGGCCAAGTACGTCAGCCCGTTCAACGCCACCGTGGTCGACAAGTTCGCCGCCGCCGGCATGGTCACCCTCGGCAAGCTCAATTGCGACGAATTCGCCATGGGCTCGTCGAACCAGAACTCGGCCTTCGGCCCTGTCAAGAATCCCTGGGATACCCTGGCGGTGCCGGGCGGCTCCTCGGGCGGCTCGGCGGCGGCCATCGCCGCGCGCCTGGCGCCGGCGGCCACCGCCACCGATACCGGCGGCTCGATCCGCCAGCCCGCCTCGTTCTGCGGCGTCACCGGCATCAAGCCGACCTACGGGCGCGTGTCGCGCTTCGGCATGATCGCGTTCGCCTCCTCGCTCGACCAGGGCGGCCCGATGGCGCAGACGGCCGAAGACTGCGCCATGCTGCTCAATGAAATGGTCGGTTTCGACACCCGCGACTCGACCAGCCTGACGGCCGAGCAAGGCAACCTGCGCGAAGATTTTACGCGCGAGCTGGGCACGCCGCTGGCCGGCCTGCGCATCGGCGTCCCGAAGGAATACTTTGGCGAAGGTCTCGCAGCCGACGTCGAAAGCGCCGTGCGCGCGGCCCTCGACCAGTTCGTCAAGCTCGGCGCCACCCTGGTCGACATCTCGCTGCCGAAGACGGCGCAGTCGATTCCGGTCTACTACATCATCGCTCCGGCCGAAGCCTCGTCGAACCTGTCGCGTTTCGACGGCGTGCGCTACGGCCACCGCGCCAGCGAATACCGCGACCTGGCAGACATGTACAAGAAGTCGCGCGCGGAAGGGTTCGGCGCCGAAGTCCAGCGCCGCATCATGGTCGGCACCTACGTGCTGTGCCACGGCTACTACGACGCCTATTATTTGAAGGCGCAAAAAATCCGCCGCCTGATCGCCGACGATTTCCAGGCTGTCCTCGGCAAAACCTGCGACGTCATCATGGGGCCGGTGGCGCCGACGGTGGCGTGGGATCTGGGCGAGAAGACCGACGACCCGGTGGCCGCCTATCTGGCCGACATTTTTACCCTGTCGACCAGCCTGGCCGGCCTGCCCGGCATGTCGATCCCGTGCGGCTTCGGACAAGGCGAAAAGAACGGCAAGCGCCCGGTCGGCCTGCAAATCATCGGCAATTATTTTGCCGAGGCCAGGCTGCTGGGCATCGCCCACCAGTATCAGCTGGCCACCGACTGGCACAGCCGCGCACCGGCCGGCATTTGATCGATTTGATCGTATAGAACAGACAAGGAATCACCATGCAATGGGAAGTCGTCATCGGTCTTGAGAACCACGTGCAGCTCACCACCAACTCGAAAATCTTCAGCGGCAGCGCAATCCGTTTCGGTGCCGAACCGAACACCCAGGCCAGCCCGGTCGACCTGGCCCTGCCCGGCGTGCTGCCGGTGATGAACCGCGGCGCCGTCGAGCGGGCCATCCGTTTCGGCCTGGCCGTCAACGCAAAAATCGCCCCGCAGTCGGTGTTCGCCCGCAAAAATTATTTTTATCCCGATCTGCCCAAGGGCTACCAGATCAGCCAGTTCGAAGACCCGGTGGTCATCGGCGGCCAGGTCAGCTTCGGCTTTGAAAAGGACGGCAAGTTCGAAACGCGCACCATCAACCTGACCCGCGCCCACCTGGAAGAAGACGCCGGCAAATCGCTGCACGAGGACTACCACGGCATGACCGGCATCGACCTCAACCGCGCCGGCACGCCGCTGCTGGAAATCGTCTCCGAGCCGGAAATGAGAAGCGCCCAGGAGGCGGTGGCGTATGCCAAAGCGCTGCACTCGCTGGTGGTGTGGCTGGGCGTTTGCGACGGCAATATGCAGGAAGGCTCGTTCCGCTGCGACGTCAACGTCTCGGTGCGCCCGG
>JAQGNM010000554.1 GCA_028291845.1 Massilia sp.
TAGGCCGCGCCGCTGCGCAGCGAGCGCCCGAACACCTCTGTGCTGGGGCACGGCGCCTGGTACGGCGGCTGGTGCTGGGAAAAAGTCGCCCAACAGCTGCGCGCGCAGGGGCACACGGTATCGACGCCAACCTGCCCGGGCGTGGGCGAACAGGCCCATCTGCTGTCGAAAGACATCTCCCTGACCACCTATATCACCAGCATCACCAACCACATCCTGTACCAGGGCGTCAGCGACGTCATCCTGGTCGGCAGCGGCTTTGCCGGGGTGGTGATCAGCGGCGTGGCCGACCGCATCCCGCACCTGATCCACAGCCTCGTGTTTGTCGACGCCATGGTGCTGGGCAGCGGCCAGTCGGTGTTCGAGGCGCAGCCGGCCGCCATCACCCGCCAGCGCCAGGAACAGGTGCGTACGCAAGGCAAGGGCGTTGCCATTCCGGCGCCGCCGCTCAAGGACTACGGCAAACTAGACAGCGAAGCGCTGGCTTGGGTGAATAAACGCCTGACGCCGCATCCGGTCGGCACCTATGAAGAAAAACTGCTGCTGGCCAATCCCCTCGGCAATGGCCGCCCGCGCATCTATGTCGATTGCACCGCTTCTCCGTTCGAGCCGCTGGTCGACGTCAAGAAACAGCTGCGCGCGCAGGCCGGCTGGAACTGGGTCGAACTGGACACCCATCACGACCCGATGATCACTGATCCGCAAGCGCTGTCGTCCTTCCTGGCGACCGTATAGCCGCGCGGCATTCGAGCGCAAGCCTGCCGGCGATGGTCGAAACGGGTATGATCCGACCACCACCCACAGGAGAGACTACATGGCTATCAAGACTGAATGGATTGAAATCGACGCGGCGGACGGCAAGTTCGGCGCCTACCTCGCCACCCCGCACACCGGCGGCGGCCCCGGCATCGTATTGATCCAGGAAATTTTCGGCGTCAACGAACACATCCGCACGGTGGCGGAACAGTACGCCAACGACGGCTTCATGGTCATCGTCCCCGACCTGTTCTGGAGAAGCGCGCCGCGCATCGAACTCGGCTATGACGAGGCCGGCTGGAAGCGCGCCGTCGAACTGATGAACGCGGCCGACATCAACAAGGCGCAAGCCGACATCGGCGCCGCCATCGACGCCCTCAAGGCGCGCGACGGTTTTACGGGGCCGCTCGCTTCGATCGGCTACTGCTGGGGCGGCTTGCTGTCCTACCTCACCGCCGCCAACGGTCTCGTTGACGCCGCTATCTGCTACTACGGCGGCGGCATCCAGAACAACCTCGACCGCGCGGCCGACATCGAAGTGCCGGTCTTGATGCTGTTCGGCGAGGAAGACAGCCACATCCCGATGGACGCCGTGCATAAAATCGCCGAAGCCTTCGAGGACAACGAACTGGTCGACATCGTCAGTTTCACCGACGCCGAACACGGCTTTAATTGCACCCACCGCGATTCCTACAACCAGCGCGCCGCCGTCGAAGCGCATGGCGAAGCGCTGATTTTCCTCAGCGAGATGCTGCAGGACTAACAATCTTCAGTCGATGAAGCAGGGGGCCGGCACCATGTGCCCGCCCCCATTTTCGTATCAGCCATTGCATTTTCCTCCATGAACTTCACCCTCGCCGACCTTGCCGGTCAATTCGACCCCGCCACCTACGCCCGCGGCGACAGCTATGCCAGCGCAGGCAAGGTGATCCGTGTACGCCGCGTCGGCGACCGCCTCGACAGCGAAGTCGCCGGCAGCCGCGGCCACATCTACCGGCAGATCATCCATTTGCGCAGCCGCCGCCGCGGCATCGAACTCGACGGCGAGTGCAGTTGCCCCGTGTACCATAACTGCAAGCACGTAGTGGCCGCCGCGCTGGTGCACTTGAAGCAGTCGAACGCTGCCGGCAGCGACTTGCCGCAGCACGCCGAACAGTGGCTGCAACAGCTCACCAGCACCCTGGCGCCGCCTGCCGCGCCAGCGGCGACGCACCGCCTGATTTACGTGTTGATGCCCGATTTCGATGGCGAGCCGCCGCGCCTGCAACTGTGCAAGGCGCGCCTGCGCAAGGACGGCGCCATCGGCGCGGCGACCATCGTCAACGACACATATACCTTGCTGGCCAAGCCGCCGGCCTATGTGCAGCCCGACGATGAGGAGCCGATCCGCATGGTCGCCGCGCTGCGCGCCGGCAGCATGTACGTGGGCGACATCAGCTTGACGGGCTCGCTTGGCGCGCGCTTGCTGCTGTCGCTGTGCGGCCGCCACAAATTGTTCGGCGCCCGCTCGCGCGGCGACCTGCAGCGCGGGGTCATCGTGCCGATCCTGCCGGGCCCGCCGCGCGGCGCCACCCTCGCCTGGCTTGCCGATGGCGCCGGCGCCGGCGCCGGCGTGGCCAGTGTGTCGCTGCAATGGCGCTTCGACGACGATGCTTTCGACGGCCTGGTGCTGGCCACCGAGCCGCCCCTTTACTGGGGCGGCCAGACCGTGGGGCAATTGCAGCTGCCGCCGCCGCTCGATACGCTGGCGATCGGCGCGCTGGTGCGCCTGGTCGAGCAGGCACCGTCGCTGGCGCCGGAGCAACTGACGGCGATGAGCCGGCGCTTGCACGACAAGGGCCTGGAGCGCGTGCTGCCGCTGCCTCGGCCACTCGCCATCCAGCGCCGCGAGGACGTGGCGCCGGTACCGCACTTGCTGCTCAACCATGCGCCACAGACGCTGGCCGATTATGCACAATTGCGCATAATTTACGATGGCGTCGTCGCCCCCGCCGATGGCGAGCCGATCGTGCGGCGCATGCTGGCGGACATGGTCGAACATATCGCCCGCGACAGTGCCGCCGAACAGGCGGCAGCGGCCGAGCTGGCCGCCATCGGTTTCGCCCCTGGCCTCACCGGCCAACTGCACTTGCCGAGCGCGGGCGCCTGGCTGGCCTTTGCCCGCCACCACCTGCCGCGCCTGCGCCAGGCGGGTTGGCAGATCGAACTGGGCGACGACTACCGTTACGACTTTCACGAAGTCGACGACTGGTACGCCGAACTGAACGAAGAGGATGAGGGCGGCGGCAACGCCTGGTTTGCCCTCGAGCTGGGCATCCTGGTCAACGGCGAGCGCCACGCCCTGTTGCCGCTGCTGGTGGAAATGATTCACAACGCCCCCGACGAATTCGACGAAGCCGCCCTCGACGCCCTCGACGACAACGATGATCTGCTGCTCGATTTGCCCGACGGCACGCGTGCGGCGCTGCCGTGGCGCCGCATCAAACCGATCCTGGCGACCCTGGCCGACATGTACGGCGAGCGCTTCGGCAACGGCATCCGCCTGCCGTTGATGGATGCGGCGCGCCTGGCCGAACTGGAGCAGGCGGCGCAATTGCGCTGGGTCGGCGGAGAACGATTGCGCGAACTGGGCCGCAAGCTGCAGGATTTCACCGGCATCGCCGCGGCCCCCCTGCCGGCCGGCCTGCAGGCGCAACTGCGCCCGTATCAGCATGCCGGCCTGTCATGGATGCAGTTTCTGAGGGAATACAATTTCGGCGGCATCCTGGCCGACGACATGGGGCTTGGCAAAACCGTGCAAACCCTGTCGCACATCCTGGCCGAAAAGGAAGCCGGCCGGCTCGACCGCCCGGCGCTGGTGGTGGCGCCGACCAGCCTGATGAGCAACTGGCAAAGCGAAGCGGCGCGGTTTACACCTGGTCTGAAGGTGGTGCTACTGCACGGCAAGGAGCGCGCCGCCCACTTCGACAAGATCGACGGCGCCGACCTGGTGCTGACCACCTACGCCTTGCTCGGCCGCGACGAGGCTGCCTTGCGCGCGCACCGCTACCACCTGCTGATTCTCGACGAGGCGCAGTACATCAAGAACAGCAAGGCCAAAGCCACCCAGACCGCCTGCCTGCTCGAGGCCCGCCACCGGCTTTGCCTGACCGGCACGCCGGTGCAAAACCACCTGGGAGAATTGTGGTCGCAGTTTCATTTCCTCATGCCCGGCCTGCTCGGCAAGGAAAAAATGTTCAATGCCGAATTTCGCAAGCCGATCGAAGTGTTCGGCGACAGCGAAGTCAACCAGGTGCTGACCCGCCGCATCAAGCCGTTCATGCTGCGCCGGACCAAGGACAAGGTGGCCACTGAACTGCCGCCGAAAACGGAAATCCATCTGCCGGTCGAGTTCGGGCCGGCCCAGCGCGATCTGTATGAAACGGTGCGGGTGGCGATGGACCGCAAGGTGCGCGACGCCATCGACCAGCGCGGCCTGGCGCGCAGCCAGATCGTCATCCTCGACGCCCTGTTAAAGCTGCGGCAGGTGTGCTGCGACCCGCGCTTGCTGAAAAAAGTTGCCAGCAACGCCGGCTCGGCCAAGCTCGACACCCTGATGGAACTGCTCGACACTTTATTTGCCGAAGGCAGAAAAGTGCTGGTGTTCTCGCAATTTACCAGCATGCTGGCGCTGATCGCCGAGCAATTGCGTGAGCGCTGCGTCGATTTCGCCCTGTTGACCGGCGAGACGGTCGACCGCGCGGGGCAGGTGGCCGCCTTTCAGGGAGGACAAGTGAACATCTTCCTGATCAGCCTCAAGGCCGGCGGCGTCGGCCTGAACCTGACGGCGGCCGACACCGTCATCCATTACGACCCGTGGTGGAACCCGGCCAGCGAAAACCAGGCCACCGACCGCGCCTGGCGAATTGGCCAGACGCAGCCGGTGTTTGTGTATAAATTGATTGCGCAGGGCAGCGTCGAAGAAAAAATTCAGGCTTTACAGATGAAGAAGGCGGATCTGGCGAACGCGGTGCTCGATCCCGAGCAAGCCCTGGCGCAGGGCTTGGGTGCGGAGGAATTGAGAGCGATCTTTTCTTAACTGCACTCGTAGCGGCCTGGCTTATGCCAGGTCATCATCATCGCCGACAAAGCAACCCCGCTCAGCGCCGACCAGCCCACCAGGGTCGGCGCCACCACCGTCAACGACATCAATAAAATCACGCAATCGATCGCCAGCTGCGAGCGGCCCGGGTTGATGCCGAAGCGTTTCGACAGCCACATGGTGACGATGCCGGTGCCTCCGAGCCCCGCGCCATGGCGCGCAAACGCCAGCACGCCCATGCCGCACAAGGTGCCGCCGATCAGCGCGGCAAACGCCGGGTGCACGTAATTCAACACAAAGGCGTGCGGGATCAGCTGCAGCAAGCCCATGATCAGCACGCTGCCGAGCACCGATTTGACGGCGAAGCGCCAGCCCATGAACAGGTAGGCGAACAGAAAAAACGGCAGATTGATCGCCATGAACAAGGTGCCGACCGGCTGCTCAACCACATAGGAGACCAGCAAGGCGATGCCGGCCACGCCGCCGGTGACCAGGCCGGCTGCCTTGAGCATGGCGATGCCGATGGCGGCGAACAGCACCCCGGCGACCAGGCCGTAGGCGTCTTCCAGCAGGGTGTGCGGCATCGGCACCGCCGGGCGGGCCGGGCGCGGACGCGGAGATTGCGCGGGTCGCAAGCTGCGCATCACAGCGCCGCTGCGCGGCAGGCGCGGCAGGGGGTCAGGGTGGCGAGCGGCAAAGCGACGGCCGGTGCTTTCAGCATGATGACTATATCCGTGCAGGTTGACAACGCGAGCGCCAGCGCGGCCCCAGGGCGCACCGGCAAAATAATTTATGTGGGCGCTGTCTCCGGCCCGTCCTTCACGTCGAAGTGGGGGAGCGCTTGCTGCATGGCTGGCGTTCGGCGTGGAACGGCATGTCCGGGGCAAAGCACGCCGTTTATGTCATGCAACGGCATGTTGCGGACGGTATTGTAGCGCAAGGCACGTTGCCAAATCGCCCTGTGCGCTAGCGGTGAGGGCAAATAATTGTAATTATGCTCGCCGCGAGATTGGCGCTGCCACGCTCGCCATGTATGCTGCGTCGGCATATTGGCCCGACACCGCTTTTGACTCTACAACCCTCACGAAAGAATTCCATGAAACTGATTTCTTCCTGCATTCTCGGTCTCACTTTCAGCCTGGCGCTGGCCGGCTGCGACCGCGCCAAGGCGCCGGCACAGCCGCCAGCAACGGCGGCAACGGCAGGCCAGGCCACGCCAGCCTCCGCCGCTGTCGGTTTTCAAAAGAACGATACCGTCGTCGGCACCGGCAAGGAAGCCGTGGCCGGCGCCACCGCCGTGGTCAACTACACGGGCTGGCTGTACCAGCCCGACGCCCCGCAACAGCATGGCGCCCAGTTCGATTCCTCGATCGGCAAATCGCCATTCCAGTTTCCGCTCGGCGGCGGCCAGGTCATCAAGGGCTGGGACGAGGGCGTGCAAGGCATGAAAGTGGGCGGCAAGCGCACTTTGATCATTCCCGCCAGCATGGGTTATGGCGACAGCGGCGCCGGCCCGATTCCGCCGGGCGCCAACTTGATTTTCGACGTCGAGCTGCTCGACGTACGTTAGTTGCTCGACGTACCTTAGTCCTTGCTGCCGGTCTTCCAGCGCAAACCAAAACCATATTTGGTATCGAGCAGCTGGTGCACGCTGGTGCTGCCTTGCTGCGAAAAATAATCGATCAATTTGGTAACCTGCAAGGTGCCGCCGCGGTTTTCGATCAATGCGACCGCGCACAAGGGCTGCTTGCCGCCCTGGTCCAGCCGCACCTCGACGGGCGGCTGATCGGGGATCTCGATGGTGACCACGCCATCGGTGGCGCTCCAGTCGGGCACGCCGTCATAAATAAAGGCGAACACCAGGGCGCGCTTGATCTTGTCGAAGAATTCGCCGTTGATATAGATATTCTCTCCGGTCGAGACGCTGCCGGTACGGTCGTCCCCCTCCAGCTGAATGTACGGCCGTTGGTCGTAATTGCCCCATTGCTTGCCGAGCGCCTGCACCAGCCCCGGCGTGCCGTCCGCCATTTCGTACAAACACGCCAGGTCGAGGTCGATGCCCTTGTCGGGCTTATTGATCAGCTTGTCGAAAAACCCGGTTTTTTGCATGGCGGCGGGGCGCTGGTTCCAGTTCAGGTTGACCCGGATGCGGCCATAACCCTTGTTGCCGCGCTTGTCGAGCGACACCTTGTCGCCGCGTTTTTCCAGGGTCACTTTTGACAGCGAAATCTTTTTGGCTTCGGCTGCCGCCGACGGGGCTGCCGCCGGCGAGGCTGCCGCCGGCGCTGCCTCACTGCCGCCGAAATGGGCCAGCAATGCCGACAAGCCGCCATTAAAACCCTGGCCGACGGCGCCGAAGCGCCACTGGCCGTCTCGCCGGTACAACTCGGCGATGATGATGGCTTTTTCTTCGTTGAAATCGGCCCCCGTAAAAGGGAAACTGACGGCGTCGCCGACGCTGAGCGAACCCGGCGCGATCTGCCGCATGGCGGCGGCGCCGTCGATGGCCGCGGTGAACACCAGCTTGGCGATGGAGGCGGGCAGGGCGTCCAGATCGACCTTGAAGCGGCACAGTCCGCCGTTCAGGTCGAGGGTGACGGCGTTGGCCGGACTGGCCAGCTGGTTATAAAACACCATGTAGCGCTCGTCCGACAATTTGTCGTTGGCATCGAGTCCGAAGCAGGAAACGTCGATCGAGGCGCCCGGCGCCTTGACGTCGACGGCAACGGTGAACGGCGAGGTGCAGCCGAGGTCGCTCAATTTGCCTTTTTGGCCGCGCGAAAACGTGTTCATTGTCGGTGTAATCCATTCCATAAAATTAATAAAAGGCAGCGTCGGTACGACGATATCAGGTATCGGCCGCCAAATCGATGGCGCACTGTATGCGCATCGCATAAGCCGTTCTTAAGTTGTGGCGTACATTTCGTACTATGATGGATGTTGATCGTGCAAGGTTGTTCGCCATAGACGAACCCGGCACGCCATTCAACCACGCATGGAGAAAAAACAATGGCCATCAGCTTGCAAAAAGGCGGCAACGTCAACCTGAGCAAAGAAGCACCGAATTTGTCCACCATGGTCATCGGCCTGGGCTGGGACCCGCGCTCGACCGATGGCGCCGAATTCGACCTCGACGGCAGCGCTTTCCTGCTCAAGGCCGACGGCAAGGCGCGCAGCGACAGCGATTTTATTTTCTATAACAACCTGAAATCGGCCGACGGCTCGGTCGTGCACGCCGGCGACAACCGCGACGGCAGCGGCGACGGCGACGACGAAAAAATCACCATCAACCTGAAAAACGTGCCGCCCGAGATCGACAAGATCGCCGTCGGCGTGACCATTCACGAAGCGGACGCGCGCCGCCAGAACTTCGGCCAGGTCGCCAAAGCCTATATCCGCTGCATCAACGCCGACGGCAATACCGAGATCGCCCGTTTCGACCTGTCCGAAGACGGCTCGACCGAGACGGCAATGATTTTCGGCGAAGTCTACCGCAACGGCGCCGACTGGAAATTCCGCGCCATCGGCCAGGGTTTTAAGGGCGGCCTGGGGCCGCTGGCCCGTTCGTTCGGCATCAATGCCTGAGTTAATCGAAGCTCATTAATCAAAGCTAAATAAGCTGCAGCCGGCGGCGCCACAGCGCGCTGCCGGCATCTCCCCACCACGCTGTCCCCAGCGTGTCTATTGCCTTCGCGCACCTCGTAATAACATTGAACCTCGCATTGAACCTGTCTGGCGTTCCGGGGTCGAATGGCTATCGTTGAAGTTCGTGCTTTGCGATTTCATCCCACGATGTATCCCACGAATTCATCTTACTTCGCTGGAGGATATATGGCATTCAACTTGTTTGATTCCAAAGGAACGCCTATAGAAAAACAGCGCTACACCTGGCGCGACATGGTGCGCACGCCGATCAGCAAACTCGACGACGACGCTTTTACGCGGGTGCGCGTGATCATGATGAACGGCATCGAAATGGAGGCGCTGCGCTTCTCGCACATGGCGGCGCGCTGCAACAAGGATTTGCGCTTGCCGCTGGCGCT
>JAQGNM010000555.1 GCA_028291845.1 Massilia sp.
CGCTGGCTGCTGCTGGCGGTGATCCTGTTGATGGTGATCGTGTTCGGCTTTTTTCTGCCGCCGGTGTCGATCATCCTGATGACCGCGCAGAACATCCTGCCGCCCTTGAAAGCGGCCGGATTCGACCTGATCTGGTTCGGCATCGTCATGACGGTGGTGATGGAGATGGGCCTGATCCATCCGCCGGTGGGCTTGAATATTTTCGTCATAAAAAATATCGCGCCCGATATCCCCCTGAAGGATGTGATCTGGGGCGTGATGCCGTTTGTCGGCCTGATGTTCCTCGCCGTGATCCTGTTATGCCTGTTTCCGGGTATTGCGACCAGCCTGCCGAATGTCCTGATGGGTGCAAAATGAAAGTGTGGAACACCCTGGCGCAAAACCGCGCGGCGCGACTGGCGCGCGCCGCCGCGATGGTCGGCGGCGCGCTGGACGGCAAGGCGGTGCCGGCCGAGCGCCTGGCCGACCTGCTCTACAGCGTCATCGAATGCGGCGACCGGGTCTGCCTGGAAGGGAACAACCAGAAGCAGGCCGATTTCCTGGCGCGCGCGCTGGCCGCGCTCGATCCGGCACGGATCAACCACCTGCACATGCTGCAGTCGGTGCTGGCCCTGCCCGAGCACCTCGACGTGTTCGAGCGCGGCGTGGCCGAGCGCCTCGACTTTTCCTTCTCCGGCCCGCAAGCGGGCCGCGTGGCCGCCCTGGTCGCCGCCGGCAAGCTCAACATCGGCGCCATCCACACCTACCTCGAGCTGTTTTCGCGCTACTTCATCGACCTCGCCCCGCGCGTGTGCCTGGTGGCGGCCGAAGCGGCCGACCGCCACGGCAACCTGTACACGGGACCGAACACCGAGGACACCCCTGCGATCGTCGAAGCCACCGCTTTTAAAAACGGCATCGTGATCGTGCAGGTCAACCGCATCGTCGCCGATGGCGAAGCGCTGCCGCGCGTCGACATTCCGGGCGACTGGGTCGACTTCGTGGTCGCCTCGCCCGATCCATACTATATCGAACCGCTGTTCACCCGCGACCCGGCCCTGATCTCGGAAATCCAGGTGTTGATGGCGATGATGGCGATCAAGGGCATCTACGCCGAGTATGGCGTACAGCGCCTGAACCATGGCATCGGCTTCGACACCGCCGCCATCGAATTGCTGCTGCCGACCTACGCCGAGTCGCTCGGCTTGAAAGGCAAAATCTGCCGCCACTGGGCCTTGAATCCCCACCCTGCCCTGATCCCCGCCATCGAGGCCGGCTTCATCGACAGCGTGCACTCGTTCGGTTCCGAGCTTGGCATGGAAGACTACATCCGCGCGCGGCCCGACGTCTTCGCGGTCGGACCCGACGGCAGCATGCGCAGCAACCGGGCGCTGTGCCAGGCGGCCGGCCACTACGCTTGCGACATGTTCATCGGCTCGACCCTGCAGATCGATTTGCAGGGCAACTCGTCGACCGCCACGGTGGGCCGCATCGCCGGCTTCGGCGGGGCCTCGAACATGGGCGCGGACGCGCGCGGGCGCCGCCACGCCAGCCCGGCATGGCTGAAGGCGGGCCAGCAGGCGCGCGCCGGCAGTACCCGGATCCCGCGCGGCCAGAAGCTGGTGGTGCAGATCGTCGAAACCTTCAGGGAACACATGCAACCGGCCTTTGTCGAGCGGCTCGATGCCTGGGAGCTGGCCGAACAGGCGGGATTTGCGATTCCACCGGTGATGATCTACGGCGACGACGTCACCCACATCCTCACCGAGGAAGGCATCGCCAATTTGCTGCTGTGCCGCGGCGAGGAAGAGCGCGAGCAGGCGATCCGCGGAGTGTCCGGCTACACCGCGGTGGGACTGGCGCGCGACAAGCGGATGGTGGAAAATCTGCGCGACCGCGGCGTCATCACCCGCGCCGAGGATCTGGGCATCGACAAGCGCCTGGCCACGCGCGACTTGCTGGCCGCCCGCAATATGAAAGACCTGGTGCGCGCCTCGGGCGGCTTGTATGAGCCGCCGCGCCGTTTCAGGAACTGGTAAGGAAAACCTCATGGAAACCCTGCATTACCGCTTCGAAGGCGGACAACGTACCCTCCGCCCGAGCGCGGTGGTGGTCGGCGTGGTCGGCTCCGGCAACCTGGAAGTGCTGATCGAGGCGGCCGCGCTGGACGGCGCCTGCGCCATCGAGGTCACCACCGCGGCGGTCGGCTTCGGCGCCACCTGGCAGGCGGTGATCAACGACTTCCAGCAGCGCTGGCAGTTGATGGATGCGCGCATCGCCATCAATGACATGGGCGCCACGCCGGCGGTGGTCGGCTTGCGCCTCGACCAGGCCGTCGAATCGATCATTGGAGGGGCCGCATGAACGAGCAGTCGCAAGCGAGTTTTCGGGAAGCCGCCGCGCGCCAGCGCATTGCCAGCCTGTTCGACGCCGGCAGCTTCGTCGAATTCCTGCCGCCCTCGAGCCGCGTCACCAGCCCCCATCTGGCGCAACTGGACGCCCCGGTGGCGTTCGACGACGGCGTCGCCGTCGGCCGCGCGCGGCTTGTGGGCGACAGCGTTTTCGTGGCCGCCCAGGAAGGCGGCTTCATGGGCGGCGCGGTGGGCGAAGTGCACGGCGCCAAGCTGGTCGGACTGCTGCGCCGCGCCATCGCCGAGCGTCCGGCCGCCGCCGTCCTGCTGCTCGAATCGGGCGGGGTGCGCCTGCACGAAGCCAATGCCGGCTTGATCGCCGTGTCGGAAGTGATGCGCGCCGTGCTCGACGCGCGCGCCGCCGGCATTGCCGTCATCACCCTCGCCGGCGGCGCCAACGGCGTGTTCGGCGGCATGGGCATCGTTGCCCGCTGCACC
>JAQGNM010000565.1 GCA_028291845.1 Massilia sp.
ATATCGCTGACTACACAGAGCAGGCCCGCCTCGATCGCCTCACCCACTGCGTAGGAAAAGCTTTCAGTCCTCGATGCCGAAACTAATATCGCATGGTTGAGCAACCGAGCAGGCATATCGTCGACGAATCCATGGAAGCAGACCGACTGCTCTGGCGACACCATTGATTCAAGTGAATGCCTCAACGGTCCATCGCCAAATATATGTAAGTTCACGTTCGGTATACCAGCACACGCCGAAATCACGTCAGCCATACCCTTGTTTGCTTCAAGTCGGCCAATGACTGCAATGTCCACACCGGCCCGCGGCATCGAACGGACCGGAGCACGCGCCGCGCGTCCACCATCGAGCCAATTTGGGATACCAACGGCAGGCACTCTCGGCCACCGTCGACGATGCTGTTCAGCTAATGTGTCGGAGACACATATAACTTTTTTTGCAAAGCACGTCGCCAACGCATACAGACGTTCCTTGAATTGCACTTTCCCCGTCAATTCAGTATGAGCGATGACAACCGGAGGCGCACCCGAGATCAACGCTACGAAGGGCGTCAGGTATGCAGCGCTGCGGCCATTCAGCAGTACGATGGCGCCATCTTTGACCAATCGGCGATTGAGCAATAGCCATTTTAAAAAGCCGATCCGCGTAGCGATAGGTGAAGTATTGCCTAAATTAATTACGGGAACATCAATTTCTTCCATTTTGTTGAACAATGCGTGCAGGTAGGGCGAGACCACTGTCACGCGATGCGACTCGGCGAGCAAAGTGGCCAGCTTACTCATATATATTTCACCGCCGCCGTAGTGAGGCACGATATTGATAAGGTAGAGAGGGCGCTTCATCTGAGTTTTAAAACCTGCCGGATAATGAAGCACAGACCCGCGACCAGTATGATCGGTATGACATAGCGCAACATATTATGCACCGGATCCTGCAGCATCGTCCGCGGGTAATATACAACACCGCTGACAATCCAAAACATCAGTGAACCTTTGATACCTTGCGTACATTGCGACGCTTTGCTCAGAAATCCGCCGATTATCAAACTTCCAACTATGATGCCAGCAACCCCTCCAAGCATCAATAGCTCAGCCAAATAGCTGCTGCCAGTACCGAAACCTAATGCATATGCTTCAGGCATGATAATCATCGAGATATCATTGGCAACGTACCAGCCCCGTGGCACCTCAGGTTGCGAATAAAAAGGCACGCCAAATTGGTGCCAAAAATACTGCCACGCACCTTGGTCGAAATATGGTTTATTTTCGAGCACCACCATGGTGACGGCAGACGACACACCTTGCTGTGAAATAAAGCCGGTTAGCAAAGACGAACCGTCGATCAAACTCTCGCTTTTTTGCTCCCGGGTAACTTCAACCGTGATTGCCAGACTGACAATGACGAGCATGATAGTAATCAAACCTCGCATTGAAAACTTGCCCCCAAATCGGAGCTTGTAAAACAAAAAAAACATCAGCGCAGTAACAAAAAATTTACCGCGCAGTCCTATCAGTAGCTCGGTAGAAAACAAAATCAGGAAAAATATCAATGAACGCGCCGACTTCTTTTTATCGGTTTCGTGAAAAAAATAAAGAGTAAACGTCGCAAGGCATAACAGCGAGCCGAATCTCGCGAGGAAGCCCACTCCCTCCAGGTGCTCGGTACCCCGATAGATGGCAAGATATCCGCCATTATTCGAAATATAGTTAAAATAGTAAATATTTTTATACAGCAAAGCCGGCAAGAGCAGTATAAAAATCCACTTGTATATCAGAGCCCGGTTTTCGACAATGTCGATGGAAGGCACATCGGCCGATTTCAATAACGAGCCGACGTGGATGCAAAGGAACGATGTTAACACCAAGATGATGTAGGTCATCACATGATCAGGTGCAATTTCAAAAACATTCCCAAAGGAAACGATGGCTAATTCTGAGGGACTACCGAGGAGCGCAGGAAACGCGCGTCCACAGAGAAAAACAAAACCCAGAATTAAAAAGATGAACGATGCGTTTCGGCCACCACGGTGGGCCTGCCAATTAGCGGCCACGATCAGCAAAGCGCCCGAACTAAGGGCAATTGAGGCGGCTTGCTGGTTCACCATGCCGACCTGGTCGAGCAACGCAAGTAACGCGATCAACGCAGCGAAACCGCTCGCAACCGCAAAATTAAACGCACTAAGCATGTAGCTCCCGCTTATCGACCTTTGCAGGACGAAACATGAAAGCATGCTGAATCGCACAAAATATTTCAATTATACAGAGCGCACCTGCTACACCGATAATACCGTATTGCATAGCTAGCAGGGGCAACGCAACTAATGCGACCACGCCATTATTGCGCGCTATACGCCACAGTTGACGCAAGCGGCCTAAAGCAATCAGAATAGAGGCATGGAATCCGTTCGCAATTTGCACTGCAACGATGATCGATTGAAATACGAGCAAGACGACGCTCGTTGAGCGCAGTGAGAAAAAATTGTTGATTAATGGGCTGGCAAGTAAAAAAATGATGCCACATACCACCCCAGCCGAGTAAGCCACCTGGCGGAAAAAACGAATTTTCCGGACAGACGCAAGCTCCCCCGCCTGAAAACCGGACAGAGTCGAAATGCTTGCGCTTGCCACAGTAGAAAAGAACATCAATGGCGCGCTCGTCAGCCTTTGATACAGCATGTACTGCGTCAGCAAAATCCCGCTGCCGACCCAAGACACGGCAAAGGCATCCAGTCTGTTATACATAACGCTGATCAATGCTACATTGCCGAGCGGCGCAATGCGCTGGAGCACGGCGAGTCCGGTAGCGCGATACGATGAAGCGAGCTGTAATGAAGCAGGAGCGGTCAAAGCACCTATTCTCCATGTGACATACGCGCTTGCAAACAAAGCGAACAATTCGAAACTGATTCCTGCGATCCAGACGGGAATCGCACCGTTAGAACTCAACAGCAAAAGGACGGTTTGGGCGAGCGCCGCCATTAATAGCGGCGGTACCAACGCAGCCATGCTGCCGTCCTTTGCTGTTTGAATATGTGCCTGGAAATAGCCAAATCCCATCAAACAGCTAAATTGCAGGCTGGCGATTAATGGGATCGTAACATCTACGTGATTTCGCAGGCAAAAAAGCCCGATAAGTGAGGTCGCAACGATTTGACCAAGCGCCGTCGCTCCCAGACGAACAATGCCCTTCCCTCGGCTGAATACAACGCCCGAAGCATCGGTATTCTGGTGAAACCTCGCCAGTAGACTGTTTTCGAGTCCATAGTCGAATACGACGCGCAGGGTTTCGACAACTGCTAACGCAAGCAAAAATCCTGCTGCATCCACTCCCATCATGCGAGCAACCAACAACAGCGAAACGTAACGGCCGCCAAAGAACAGCAGCCGCGCTCCCGTCGTTGAAAGCAACGTGGAATTAAGCGACATTAAAGGACCACATTGGGCATGCCGCACACTCACGTTCACACAGCGGACGCAACACCAACATCCGCAACTGGATCGACGTTACCGACGCCCCTGGCGCAATGTATTTTTGATCAGCTATCAATTGTATGACCGTTTGCACGTCAGCCACATGGTTAAAGAACCGGGCTGTTTAAAAGGGATTTTACGACCGAGCTTGTGCGGCAAGGATTACCGCCGATTCAGCACCATATCAAAACAACGTGCGAGCAGATTTCGCCGCTGGGAATCGAAGGGCTATTTAAACGCAATCAGCGTTTTCAGTCTGGCCCATCGAGCACGTCCTTCCGGAATGGCAAGCGCGCGCGCCTTGATCTCAACCACAAACGACCACCCGAGTGCCGCGAAAAAGCCAGCAAGCATCGACATAAGAATAATGATGGCGCGCTTCGGACGAGATTTTTGTTCGGCAGGCACCGCTGGATCCAGCACTTGAATCACCGCATTATCCTTAGCCTCATCAAGGCGAGCAACTTCATATTGTTTGGCAAGCAATTCATACAGCATTTGAAAGTACTTCACGTCGCGCAAAGTCTTGATGTTTTCGAGACCGACTTGGTTCTTGACGTCACCGCCGCTACCAGTGGACAGCTCCGGGCGGCCATTTTCGAGCTTCGACAATTCATTGCGTAGGCTGTTGAGCTCCTCGCGGGCACGACGATATTCCTGGTTGTCAGTGGTGACGAACGCCTGCATCGACGATAGCTGAATTTCCTTAGCAGAAATCTGGGCGCGCAAACGACCGACGGTTTCTACAATTGCACGGCTATCGCTATCAACACTAATGACCCCCCGTGTGTCGAGCGTCCGCTTCAATGTCATCTCAGCCTTTGCCAGATTATCCTTCGCCAATTCCAGTTGACGCTCAAAAAACAGGCGGCGCTGCGACGCTTCAGTGACGGCCAAAACTTTGGTAAGGTCCGTGAGCTCGGCAACGTACGCATTGGCCATTTGTGCAACACGCTTTGGATCCTTGTCCTCGACGTCAATACTGATCAGCCCATCCTTTCCTGCAAGCACCGTCGTATTTTCTTCAAGGACACGTCGTGTCTTTTCTAAAGTTTCTTCGTCGTACACTTTTTGCAAGTCGAACTTGTGGACAATGCGATCCGCCACCGTTCTGCTCTTAAGCATGCCGATGTACATATCGTTCGGATTCTTTATGCCGGCCGCGCCTGCAACCATGCTCGCCGCACCGCCAAGTTGCGACAATAACGCCGCAGCGCCTGATTGCGCCTGCTGAGGTGGCAACAACTTTGTACTGGCGCGGTACACGTTTGGCAGTGCGAAACTAACAGCCGCTGCAACAATTCCCGCAACCATTGGCAGTCCGATGACCAGCTTTTTATGTTTTGCTATGACAATCAGCAGATCAAGCACTGTCATCTCGGACGTGCTGGCCCTGGTAATTGCCTGATTATCGAGAATGGGGGTATCGTTCATGCGAGGAAACCGTATGTAGAATGCTAGGTAGGAAATCGGAGGCTGCGCCGTTCACGCCGGTGCAGCCTGGCGAATTACTTGAGAACCTTGATGGCTGCTGCACCAAGGCCGAAGTTCGCGAAAATCTGCGCCCATTCGCGCGTACCCTTGGTAAATTTCGACCACGCAGTTTCTTTGTCGAACTTTTCAGGCACAACGATCGAATCGCCCGGCATGACGATGACCGAAGCAATGCCGCCAAAACCCCAGCTCTTGGCGCCAGTGGAGACGCTGCCGTCGACCCGCAGAATGAAGGCGTTTTCTACGTCTGCGTCGACAGTTGCGCCAGCCATTTTCAGGTAATCCTCTACACGTCCATTGGGACGCCAGATCAGCGACGCCTCGGCGTTGACCGAGCCGAAAACGTGTACGAAGTCTGGCCGCGCAGGCACCACAAGGCGGTCGCCATTTTCCAGCTTGAGCGCTGGCAAACGTGCGAAGGAGCGCTCTGTAGGATCAAGACCAAATGCCAGGCGGCCGGTCGGCTTCAGCTGACGAAAGCGGGCGATATTTTCCTCAGCCAATCGCAGCGACCCCTGACGTTCAGCCTCGGCAGCTTGGGCATCGATCGCACTGATTGCACGGGTGTTCGCGATCGTCTTCGACTGTTCGATGCGTAATTGATTTTCCAGCCTGGTGGCGGCCTTTTGCAAATTTGTCTGCTGATCAAGGCGTACTTGTTCGCGGTAGAACTCGGTCCCATAGAGGTAGGCATCGGCCGTGGTACCGCCGGCCCGCGCCAGGAGATTTTGCAAAGTCTCACCGGCATTCATTTGGTAGACACCAGGTGCCCGCACTTCGCCTTCAATTCGGACGAACACCTGCCGCCGTTCCATTGGGACGGCAACGTCTTTTTGCGAAAATATGGTTACCGTATCACCGGGCTGTAGCTGGACGTTATCAGGGCCGGTCGGATCGGTGAATACCTTGCCGAGATTGAATGAAATCAAATTGACATTCAAATTCTTGCGATTGACTCGTTCCACCACCGCGTAGTCCCAGTTGATTTCGTCGGCCGAGGTGCCAATACGCGCTGCGATCGACTCCGCATCGTCCCCATTGACGCGCTCGCTCTCGCCCACTTTGACGGCGTTATTTTGGCGCTTGATGGCATTGCGGGTGACCAGGTATTGGCGATCGGGGATCAGGTCGCTGATGCGCATGCCGGGAACATACGGCGCACGCACGGCTTGATCGACATTGCCGCGTAAAATCACAGCATTGGAAAAGTCTGGCGTAATGGAAGTGATATTGAGCACATCGCCATTTTTCAGAGTGCGCTTCAAACCTTCGCCATTCAAGGCGAATTGTTCAACGCTGCGCGGCTGACTTTTGCTGGCGTCGATACGCTCAAGGAAGGCGCGGCGCGGATCGGCGACGACCGGCAAACCGCCGGCGACTTCGAGCAGCGACTCGATGGTATCGCTAGCGGAGCGCAATTCATAAATAGCCGGCAAATTAACCTTGCCCACCATTGCCACATAACCGGCGGCCGATGGAATGAAAATGGTGTCGCCATCCTGCAGCTTGATATCGGCGGATTTGTCGCCTTTGGCGATGAACGCGTACAGATCGAGGTCGGCGACCACGCGACCGCCCCGCTTGACCTGCAGATGACGCATGCTGCCGTTGGCATTCGGGCCGCCGCTGGCAAACAGCGTGGTCACCAGCGTTGACATGCTCGACACGGTATAGGTGCCCGGACGGCGCGCCTGTCCTACCAGGTAAACCGTGATGGCGCGCAGTTTTCCGAACGTGACATTGACCGTCACGCCTTTGTACAGGCGGGCGACGGCGCTGCGCACCACGGCTTCGGCGTCGCCGGCCTTGACGCCGGCAAGGGTCACTGCCCCGACGGTTGGAATCGAGATCTGACCGCTGCGGTCGATGGTGGCACGATAATCGATGTCGATGCTGCCAGTGCCGCGGATAATCAGTTCATCGCCAACTCCCAGAGGAAAATCGACGGGCACAGGCGCGCCGGAAATCGGGGTGAACGTTCGTGGCGCGTTTTCAAAAAACTGGGCGCCGAACACCGGCAGGATTTTGCCCGTGCTATCGAACAGGAATCGCTGGAATTCGCTGGTGATACGCTCGTTGGGAGCGCGGCGTTGCGTCTGCTGGCTGTCGGACACGTTGTCGCGCGGATTACGCCCATTGCGCGGATCGCGCTGGTTGTTGTCGCGCTGATTATCGCGGAAATCGCGCGAATTATCGCGGAAGTCGCGCGAATCGCGCGCTCCACCGTCCTGGTCGCCACCCTGGTCTTGGTTCTGGTTCTGACGTTGCGAGTAAGCCGAGCTGTCATTGCGCTGATCACCACTCGGGGCGGCGCGGTCGCTGCCGGACATCTCATTACTGTTTGAAATTACCACCCGGCGCGATGTTCCCTGGGATGCTGCGGGTGCCGGGGCGCCGCCAAGGGGCGTCACCGCCTGGTCGAACATGTCGGTGCGATTGTTGGCATCTTGCGCAGACGCGCCAAAACAAACGACAGCCAGAATAATCGCGGCTATGCGGCGGGGGAATGTAGTCATTGATAGTTAGGTGGATCTATTGGATAGTCACAATGTGCAGCCCGGCATTCTAGCCCAGTTTGCTAGCACGGCAAAGTTCTTCAATAGAACCAAGTACTTGCCAAATTCCAAGAAGTGGCAAAACTTATATCAAAGTGTCTAATTAACGCAGTTAATTCAAACAGGGATTGATCTGCTTCCAAGAGAGATTCGATTACTTTAAGTCAACCAATCCAGTGGCATTCGAAAACGGGCGCCGCGTGAGTGGCGCCTTGGTCGCGGCCAATTATGGGGCCAGCATCGCCAGCTGTTCGGACGTCAGATAGCACCAATCGCCTTCTTCAAGGGAGAGCGATTCCAACGCCAGCCCCCCGATCGCCGACCTGTGCAACCGCACACAATGATTCCCCGCCGCCGCCAGCATCCGCTTGACCTGGTGATATTTGCCCTGCTCCAGCACGATTTCCAGCTGGAATTCACCGCGCGCCACGCATGTCACCGCCCTGAGGGGCGCCGGCTCGTCATGCAATTTCACTCCTGCCAGCAGTTCGTCGATCAGCGCCTGCGTCACCGGCTCGGCGGTAGTGGCCTGATACACCTTCGGCACATGGCGTTTCGGCGACGATTGCGCGTGGATGAAGGGGCCGTCGTCGCTCATCAACAGCAGACCGGTGGTGTCGTGGTCGAGGCGGCCGACCGGTTGTACGTCGCGCCAGGTGAATTGTTCGGGGAGCAAGGTCAGCACGCCGGGATGGTGGCTGGGTTTGCGCGAGCATTCGAAATTGGCCGGCTTGTACAGCGCGATGTAGACCTTCTCGCGCACCGGCCACTGTTCGTCGAACACGGTGAGGGTCAGATCGGTCGTGTCGAATACGGTTTTGTAGTTGTCGTGGACGACGCCGTTGACGGCGACATCGCCATCTTCGATGAGGGCGCGGCAATACTTGCGGGTGCCAAAACCTTGCGATTGCAAGATCCTGTCCAGGGATAATTTACTCATGGCGAGATTTTAACCGAAGGGTCAGGGCGGCGTCACGACGCAATCGGTTGCTGAAAGACATGCGGAATGTTTGTTTGTAGGAAAGCGCCGAGCTTGAGAAATGTCAAACGGAGCGGCAGGGAGCGTTGATACAGTGAGTGCTCGTTAGGAATCGGCCTAGCCTTCGCCGGTAAATACCCTACCGTTCCGGTAGGAATCCAAACCCAGAATTTGAGGACATCATGACCATCGACTACCACGGCGACGACCTGCCAGGCATGTTTAACGCAACCCCTGCCGAGGTGCACGCCCGCTTGGGCCTGGCGCAGGCGGCGCGTTTTCAGGCGGACCTGGCGATCGCCCGCTGGAGCGACACGGCCGACACCACCACCCCGGCGCGCGCCGCATGGATGGCGCGTGCCCATGATGGCTTGCAACTGTGGCTCGATGCCGGCGGTTTTGCCCAGCACCAGCACGAAGACGCCGCGCCCACCAGCGCGCTGTACGACGATTCGGCGCTACCCTTTCCCGGGAACCGGCCGCTGCTGTACACCCTGTTCCGCCAGGCGCGCAGCACCACTGATTGATCACCGAATGAATAACGGCCGCAAAATAGGAAATGGCGGCATTGCGCCGCCATTTCCGGCCCTCCGTGAAGAGGCGCCAACGAGGAATGAAAATTCGCTCTAAGCCGCATGCTCGATGCAGCAAGTAGTCCTGTCCGAACAAATTGGTAATGCCGTTATGTCGATGGCGGCCCCTTTTTGATTGACTACCTCTTTACTATAGTTCACTTCGTGAAATATACAAGGTAAGCAGACAGATTTATTCAGATTTTTCCGAAGGCGCCACGCCACGCCGCTATGGGGCCTACGACGCCCCTTTACAGTCATAAATGCCAAAATGGTAAACATTTCAGCGCGCTTCGTGTAAGCATTATGACAACAATTTCCTTCTCCACGCGAATAGCGGCAACCGCTGTCCGTAGCCCATCCCCATTGCGCCCTAACAGAGAAAACCACCAACAATTTGTTGCCGAAAGGATGCACTAATCGGGTTTATGCAACAATTAAAACCAGCTTTCCTTGACACACAGCAACTCGATAGATACCATAAATTAATTGCTCATATGCAGCAAATATGTTTCCAGTTCTGCCCCTCATTCCTATAGGCGTAAATTAAATGTTCACAAAGAAAAATGCTGTTCTTTTGGTGGCAATGACGATGGCACTCGCGGCATGCGGCGGCGGCGGTTCGAGCTCGACCCCGACCACCCCAACCACGCCGACGACCCCAACCACGCCGACGACGCCAACCACGCCGACGACACCAACGACGCCAACCACGCCAACCACGCCGACCACCCCGGCAGCGCCAAGTTCGGGCAAGGCAGTCGATGGCTACCTGGCCGGCTCGACAGTATTTTGCGACGTGAACAAGGATGGGGTCGCCAGCACCGGCGAAGCCACCACCACCACCGACGCCAACGGCGGCTTCACCTTCGCCAGCGGCTGCGCCGGCACCATCGTCGTCGCTGGCGGCAAGGACGCCACCACTGGTTACGTATTCAAGGGCACCCTGAAGTCGCCTGCCGGCAGCGCCATGGCCACCCCGCTCACTTCGCTGCTGGCCGATTCCGACATGACTGCCGCGCAACTGGCGGTGTCCTTGAACGTGCCGGCCAATGTCGATGTCACCAAGGTTGACCCGGCCGACGGCAAGAACAACGACCTGATGCGCACCACGCTGGCAACCCAGCAGATCATGCAGCAGCTGGCCAATACCCTGGCCAGCCTGTCCGGCAGCACCGACACCGCGTCGCTCTACACCAAGGTGGCCGGCTCGCTGTCGAAGGTACTGATCGCCAACCCGGCACCGCTGTTCAGCGCCGACGGTTCGATCAACCAGGCTACGCTCAATGCCGCCGCCAAGAGCGCCGTCGCAGCGACCCTGGCCGATCCGAAATTTGGCAAGTTCACCATCAGCGACGCCGACCTGTTCGCTGCAGCATCGCAGATCGCCGCCCAGTCGAGCGCGTTCCTGACCGCTTCGGACGCCGACCTGGCCAACATCACGTCGCGCCTGCAGAATCCGGCAGCGCCTGCCATCGAGACCGCGTCGAGCGTCAATTACCTGTCGCTGACCAGCGATGCGGTGCGCATCAACGGCAATGCCTTCTCCTATGCGGCACTGTCGAGCGGCGCCACCATCGCCACCCCGACCACCTTCGGCCTGAACTTCGCCATCAAGGGCGCCCCTGTCATCGACACCGTCGTCGCACTGGGCCTGGAACTGACGGAAAAAGGCGGCCAGGGCCGCAAGCTGCAGCTGATGATCGACAAGGTCAATGTCAAGAGCGTCAACGGCCAGCTGACCATCGTTCCCGATACCACCGCCAAGGTGTTTGTCTACGGCCGCGCCGGTAGCGGTACCGAGATCAACATGACCATCAACGACCTGACCTTCAAGCCATTGACGGTGACGAACAACTCGCTGACCCTGAACTACACCTCGCTGGTCAACAAGGTGCTGAGCAGCGCCGACAGCACCACCAAGACCACTGCCGAGAAGTTCACCGCCATCACCGGCACCTTCGAAGTCAAGGTGGCCTTCGACGGCTTGCCGGTCAAGCTTGCCGACGGCAGCGCCTTCCTCGACAGCACCAGCGTCGCCATCACCACCGTCAACCCGAGCCATACGGTCAAGGGCCTGGGCGTGACGGGCACCCTGATCATCCAATAATCGGCTGACCGGTTTGAATCGAAGGGAGCGGCGCCGTCGGGCCGCTCCCTTTTTCCATCTGCGTCGGATTATCGTTATCACCACAAGCTGGCGCCACCAGCCCAACCCGGACTTTCCATGAACCTTTGCTTTCGCCTTCTTCCCGCCGCCGTCGCGCTGGCCGTTTCGGCCGCTGCGGGCGCCGCACCGCTCGACGCCCTTTTGACCGCCAACCATTTTCAGCGCGCCGGCGCCGGCGAAGTCGAGCTGGCCTATGACACCCTCAACAGCTCGCTCGACTTTCTCGGCCTGCGCGAGAAAGACAGCGCCGCCACCACCTCGGCGGTGGGCGACTACAAGGGCGGCCACGTGCGCGCCGGCATCGCCGCGACGCCGCGCCTGTGGATCGACGGCGCCTACTGGAAGCGCAATATCGATTACCGCAGTTTCGACGCCAAGCTCGATTCGTGGCAGGTCGCCGGCCAGTACAAGTTCCTCGACGCCGACGGCCGCAGGCCGGCGATGGCGCTGCGCCTGGGCGGCTGGGGCAACAATGCCGATTCGCTGACCAAGTACACCAACACCACGGTGGCCGGCACCAAGTTCACTTCCGCCACGGTGAACAAGCCGCGCGACAAGCAACTGCAGCTGGACCTGATCGGCACCTGGACACCGAGCACCGAGACCGCCTTGAGCGTTTTTGGCGGCGTCGGCCAGAGCCGCGTCGAATTCGATTCAGTCAGCGCCACCTCGCGCACCAGCAACGGCTGCAATTACAACGTTGCGTTCAGCCCTGCCGGGGTGGAAGCGACCCTGGCCTCGCCATGCACCGCCAAGGTGGTGATCGACCGCTTTACCCAGGCTGCCGGCGCGACCGTCGACGTCTACAAGGAAGCGCGCTACAAATCGACCTTTGCGCAACTGGGTGTGACGGGCGAGTGGCACAGCGGTAACTGGCGCGCGCGCCTGGGCTACCAGTACCAGTCGATCAAGCGCGACGATGTCGACGACATCATTGAAAACCGCGGCGGCACCGCATACAAGCACAGCCACGTGCTGGTGACCGACGTCAGCTACAACATCTACAAGAACGTGGTGCTGTTCGCCCGCGGCCAGCTGATGAGCAACCAGTTCAACGGCGAAGTGCCGTTGGCCTACAACAGCCTGACGGCGGAAAAATACGACCAGAAATACGGCTTTATCAGCACCGGCCTGTCGCTGGTGTTTTAAGCGGCGCAGCCAGACCCGGCGGCCACGCTCAGCGCCGGCCGCTCCACACCCGCGCCAGCAGGCTCAGCTTGCGCCATTGACGGCGCCAGCGGCCTACCCGCAACTGTTCCAGCCCGCCCGTACTTTCCAGCGCCGTGCGGCGCCGCAGCAGTGCATGCAGCACCGCCTCGCAACTGGTATAGCCCTGCAGTTCCCAGTCCCAGTACAGCGGATAACGCAGCAGCGCGCCGGCGACCAGCTCGTCGAGCTGCAGGCAACGCCGGCGCCGCGTCAGCGCCGCCCCCTGCCCCGCCATGTCTTCGGTCAGGCCCCAGCCGGCATAGAAAGGCTGGCCGTAGACCACCACGCGCTTGCCGCGCAATAAGGCGTCGAATCCCGTCAGCGAGGTCATCGTGTGGACCACGTCGCAGGCGTTGATGCAGCTCACCACCGATTGCCCGGTGGCGATGGCGTCCGCATATTGCGCCGCCGCGCTCAGCGCCAGCGCGCCCTTGCGGTTACCTGACAGCACATCGGGATGCGGCTTGTAGACGATCCAGCCGTCCGGATGGGCGGCGCGCGCCCGTTGTAACAGCGCCAGGTTGGTGCGCACTTCGGTGCAGCCGAGCAGGATCGAGGCGTCGTCCTCGACCTGCCCCGGCACCAGCACCACCTGGCGCGCGCCGCTGGGCCAGGCCAGCGGCGCGCGCGGTTCGAGGTTGTACTTGGTGATGTCGTGGCGCACGATGAACTGGCGCACGCGCTGCGCCGCCGCCAGCTCGGCAGCGTCGAAGACGGCGCCGGCAAGCATGGTTTCCAGCGCCGACGGCGTCGACGGATCAAAATAGATGCCATCGCCGTCGAGCACCAGCGACCACGGCCGGATCAGGTCCGAGCCCAACCCGACCGAACGCACGAAGCCGTCTTCCATGCGCAGCAGACGCGCGCCGCTGGCCTGCGCCAGAGCGGCCAGCCCGGCCGGCGCGCGTGCGCCCCAGTGCACCAGGGAATCGGCGGCGCCCGGCGCCAGCGCGGCGGCGGCGGCGGCATCGCGCACGAAGCGCACGCAGGCGCGGTCGAGCGAGAGCATCGGCTCGATATTCGCCGCTTTCCAGCGCCGGTAGCCGACGCAGATCAGGCGGCCCGGCTGCGCCGCCGCCATCGCGCGCTGGCGCACCAGCCAGTCGAGCACATCGAAAATGCTGCCGCGCCGGCCGGTGGCGGGATCGAGATACCGGGCGTAGTGAAAATATGCAGCGGCAAACAGTTCGTCGACGCTGCGCGCCCGGCTGCGCCGCGGACAGCGCTGGCGGTCGTCGGTGGCGCCCCAGCCGGCATACCAGGGGAGACCGAACACACTGACCTTTTTGCCAGCGAGCAGCGCTTCGAAGCCCAGCGTCGAAGTCACCACATACACCTGGTCCATGCTTTCCACCAGGCTCAGCGGAGACACCGCGGCGCGCAGCACCACGGTGGCGGCGTCGTCCTGCACGGCGGTGAGGTAGCCGCCTTTCTTGCCGGAACTTACTTCCGGATGCGTCTTGACATAGATGGTCGCGCCCGGGTGCTCGGCGCGCGCCGCGGCCAGCATGGCGCTGAAGGTGGCGGCGCTGGCCCCGCCGAGCGAGACGCTGAGGTCGCCGGCGGTCTGGTCGACCACCAGGATGCGCCTGGCGTCGCCGGGGCGCAGCACGCCGTCGGCCAGCGGCGGCGCGTGGTTGTACTTGCTCAGGCCGTGCTGCAGGATGAAGGCGCGCGCACGCGCCGCCTCGGCGGCAACCGGCGCCAGCAGATCGGCGTCCGACTGCAGCATGGTCTCCAGCGCGCTCGGCCGGGTACTGTCGTAATAAATGCCTTCCCTGTCGAGCACGATCGACAGCGGTGGGAACCGGTCGCCGGTGCCGTAGGAGCGCACAAAGCCGTCTTCCAGCGTCAGCAGCGGAGCGCCGAGGCGCCGCGCCAGCGCGGCGGCGCGCACGGCGCTCGGCTTGCAGCCCCAACCGAGCACCCCGGCAGGCGCGGCATTCTCCGCCTGGTGCACCAGCCGGTATTGGTCGAGCATGGCCGCCAGCGTGCCGATGCGGCGCACCCCTGGGGACGGCACCAGCAGCACGGGCAGCGGCGCGGGCGCGGCGGCGGGCGTTTGCATCAGGACAGCTGCTTGGGCCCCGGCTGGCCGTTGAGCACCTTGAAACTTGCCAGGGTGGCGATGCCCGAATCGAGCCGGGCGACGTCGTCGAGCACGCGCAGGCGCACCACGGCCTGCTCGGCCGAGAGCTCCAGCACGCCGTAGCCGCGCTTTGCCTTGTTGACCAGCAGGCAGTGCGGATTGTCGTCCTGGTGCTTCTCGGCCTTCTTTTGCGAGCCCTCGTTGCGCGAGGTGATGCTGGTGCCGCAGAACTCGCTGGCGATCAAGGGCGAGCGCACGTCGTAGGGATCGAGGTGAACGTTGGCCACCCAGTTCAGGTGCACGTCGCCGCCCAGGATCAGCGGGTTGGCGGGGCGCTTCGAGCGGATCGCATCGAGCAGGCGCCGGCGCGCTTGCGGATAGGCGTCCCAATGATCGTCGGCGGCCTTGACACCAGGCCCGTAGCGGTAATTAGCGGGAGTCAGACGGGTTTGCTGCACCAGCAGGTTCCAGCGCGCGCCGCGCGCCGCGCCTTCTCCCATGGCGTCGGCCAGCCATGCTTCCTGCGCCGCGCCGAACATGCTGCGGTCCGGCTCGGCGCCGCCGCACACCGCCGCCAGCGCTTCCTTCGGCTTGTCGCCGCACGGCGGACGGGCGCGGTACTGGCGGTCGTCGAGCAGGTACAGGCGCGCCAGCTTGCCGAAGTCGTAATGCTGATAGATGCGCAGCTCGGCGCCGCGCTGCAGGCCGCGCAAGCCGTCGATCATGGTCGATGCGCGCAGCGGCATGTGCTCGTAGAACGCCTGGTAGGCAGCCATGCGCAGGCGCTCGAAGTTGGCGGTGCCGCGCGTCGAGAGGGCGCCGGAATAATTGTTTTCCACCTCGTGGTCGTCCCACGTGACCAGCCACGGGCAGGCCGCATGCATCGCCTGCAGCGCCGGATCGCTCTTGTAGAGGGCGTAGCGCCGGCGGTAGTCGTCGAGGTCGCGGATGCGCTTGAGGGGGTGCACGCGCACCGCCTCGCCGGCGTCGCGCGACTTGCCTTCGTAGATGTAGTCGCCGACGAACACGACAAAATCGATTTTTTCGGCGAGCATGTGGCGGTAGGCGGCGTACTGGCCGTCTTCCCAGCGCTGGCAGGAAGCATACGCCAGCCGCAGGCGCGCGCCGGCCACGGCCTGCTGCGCATCGGGCAAGGTGCGCGCCAGCGCCGGCGCCGATTCGAAACCGCCGGCCTTGAAGCGGTAGCCATACTGGCGGCCGGCGGCCAGGCCGTTCACCTCGACGTGCACGGCGTAGCCGAGCGCTGCCAGCGCATTGGCGGTGCCGCTGGCGACCACCGCGCCGGCGCCGCCGCCGTCACGCACTTCCCACTGCACCGGCACGCTGGCGCCGCTGGCGCCATCGCCGATCAGGCGGGTCCACAACACGAAGCCGTCGGCGGCCGGCGAACCGCTGGCCACGCCGAGCTGGAACGGCGAAGCGGCAAACGCCGGCGCCGCTTCGGCGTGACCCGCAACGCCGCCGATGGTGGCGGCCGCCGCGCCGAGCAGCTTGATCAGGCGGCGCCGCTGGCTGTCGAAACCGGCTTGTGTCATAACAACTCCTCTTTCGGCGCGCGCGCCAGTAATTCCTCAACGGCATTGCGGGCCGTACGCTGGCCATCGAGCACCGAACTGATGGCCGAGCAGATCGGCATTTCCACCTTGTGGCGGGCCGCCAGTGTGGCCACGGCACGTGCCGTATGCACACCCTCGGCGACGTGGCCGAGTTCTTCGAGAATCTGCGCCAGCGGCTTGCCCTCGCCCAGCCCCAGGCCGACGCTGCGGTTGCGCGACAGGTTGCCGGTACAGGTGAGGATGACGTCGCCCACGCCGGACAGGCCGAGAAAGCTCTGGCGCTGCGCGCCCATCGCCGCGCCCAGCCGCGACATTTCCGACAGGCCGCGCGTGACCAGCGCGGCGCGCGCGTTCAGGCCGAGGTCGAGGCCATCGCAAATGCCGGCGGCGATCGCCAGCACGTTCTTGATGGCGCCAGCCACTTCGACCCCGACCAGATCGTGATTGGCGTACACGCGCAGGCCCGGGCCGTGCAGTTCGAGCGTCATGGCGCGGGTGAATTCAGGGTCGCCGGCGGCAAACGCGACGGCGGTAGGCTTGCCGGCCGCCACTTCCTGCGCAAAGCTGGGGCCGCACAGGGCGCCGTAGCGCACCGTTTCGCCGATCACGCCGCGCACCACCTGGTGCGGCAGCAGGCCGCTGCCGAGCTCGAAGCCCTTGCAGGTGCCCACCAGCGAGGCGCCGCAGCGCGCTTCTTTCAGGCGCGTGGCCATCTCGCGCAGCCCCGCCACCGGGGTGGCAATAATGACCAGGCCGGCGCCATCGATGGCGGCGTTGAAATCGGCGGTCACCGCGATATTCGGCGCCAGCGCAAAGCCCGGCAGGTAATGGCGGTTTTCGCGCTGCGCCTGCATGTCGGCGGCGTGCTGCGCCGCGCGCGTCCACAAGGTTACGGTGTGCTTCTTGGCAAATACCATCGCCAGCGCGGTGCCCCAGGCGCCCGCACCCAACACTGAAATATCCATCGAATCGCCCTGTTTATTTGTTGCAAGAGAGAATAGCAGCAAGCGCGCAGCGCCGCTGTATTTTTGCTTCGCCGCGCAGGACGGTCAGGGGTAGCTGTGCCAGCGGTCGACGGCAACCAGGCGGCCGCTGGCGACCATCGCCTCGAGTTCGTCGAGCGCCCCTTCGATATCGGAGAAATCGACGTGCTGGAAGTCGACGATATCGTACTGCCACCACGCGAGCGCCTGCAGGCGGGCGATGATGGCGGGATCGAAACGATAACGGATCACCCGCGCCGGCACGCCGCCGACGATGGCATACGGCGGCACGTCCTTGGCCACCACGGCGCCGGCGGCAATGATGGCGCCATTGCCGATCTCGACGCCGCGCAGGATCGTCACGCGCGCGCCGATCCAGACATCGTTGCCGATCAGCGGGGCCGGTTTGGCCTGGTCGAGCGCGCGCTTCTTGTCGCGTTGCGTCGCCATCGGCGTGTAACGCTCGGCGATGGGCGGATAAAACTTGAAGCGCGTCTTGTTGTACTGGATGCCGGCGGTGGACAGCCAGTCGAGCGGATGCTCGGTCTCGCCGATGATCACCTGCGGGCCGATCGAACAGTAATTGCCGATGCCGCGCACCGCGCCGATGCTGCCGGAGCGGATATAGCTGTAATGGCCCATCGTGAAACTCGACGACACCACCACCTTGCCGACGAAGTTGACCGGCGCCGAAAACGTCAGCACCGATTTTTTGCGCATCGTCAGGTTGCCGATGCCGTTGATCAGACTGTCATCCATCGCCGCTCCCGATCAACCCTGCTCGAGCAGGTCGAGCGCGTTGCGCAGCTTGGTGCTTGAGGTGTGCGCCGTATAGGGGAAGAAAATCACCTGCACGCCCACTTCGCTGAAATCGGCCTCGAGCTTGTTCCACTTCTCGGAGCCCTTCCAGTCGTCGCCCTTGAAGGTGACGTGAAACTGCAGCTCTTTCCAGGCCGCCATCTTGTCGACGGTGTGCTCGGCAACGGCGTGGTCGACGCACTTGATGTTGGCGACAATGTCGAGCCGCTCTTCGAACGGGATCACCGGCGTGCGGTTTTTCAGGCTCAGCACCAGCTCGTCGGTGCTGACGCCGACGATCAGGATGTCGCATTCCTGCTTGGCGCGGCGCAGCACATTCAGATGGCCGACGTGAAAGAGGTCGAAAACCCCGGTAGCGTATCCAATTTTTTTCAAAACAACTCCAGTTATGCAGGTTCGGCGGCACGCAGGGCACGCAGTTCGTCGATGTGGGCGGCGCTTGGCTTGGCCAGCGCCAGCACTTCTTTTGCTCCGGGCGCCATCTGGCGCTGGTAGCCGGGATCGGGCACGCGCCAGTTGGCGCCGTATTTACTGGCCAAAAAGCCTTCGGCATTGTGCGGCACCCACGCCATGGCGCCGTTGAACTCGAGCTGGCGGCACGGCTCGACGTCCTCGCGGGAGAACGGAAAACAGGTGGTGTTCTGCATGAACAGTTTGCCGTCCTGGATCCAGGCCGCGTAGATGTCCATGTTGAAGCCGCTGCCCGGCTTGATGATGCCGTTGACGCTCACCCGCATGTTCCAGCCGTCGGCCACCATCTGCTTGCAGATGCCGACCATCTCCTCGATCACCTCTTGCGGACTTGATTTGGTCGACAGGTAGGACATGTCGACGTCGTCGTCATGGAAAATGAAGTCGCCCTCGCGGATGCAACCGAGCAGGGTGCCGTAGCTGAGCCACAGGCGGTAGCCGAAGCGGGTGAAAAAATACTCGCCGAGCCGGGTGAGGTAGTCGGCAATGCGCTGACGCAGCAGCAGATTGTTCGGCATCGGCCGGCGTATCGTGCCTTTTTTGGTGACGATGAAGCCGCGCTGCAGGCGCCCCACCAGCCCGCCCTTGACTTGCTGGTGGGCCGCCAGCGCATCGCGGTCGTCGCACAGCAACACGCCGTCTTCGCTGACCACGCGGATATCCGGGTCGGACGGCAAACGCGCCGCCAGGCGCCGCTTGATGGTGTACTTGAAACAGCGCACGCCGTCGATGGTTTTCACCAGCACCGACTTGAGAAACAACTGGTTGACGAAGATATACACTTCGCTGGCCGCGCCGCGCAGCACGCCCTTGATACGCAGGTCGCCGTCGGCATTCTTGCCGGCGTACCAGATGCCGGCAAGCGCGCCGGCGCGCTCGCGCCTGCGTCCTTGCGCGATCAGTCCCGCCTCGTACTGGCCGGCATTGATGGCGAACACTTTTTCGAGGCGTGCCAGCTCGCGCTTGCCAGCCCCGGCATTGCCTTCCAGGCGCAGGGCGGCAATGCCGGCCAGCGCGCTGTCGAAACAGAAAGACTGGTTCAGCTGCACCGCTTGCGCCAGCGCGGTGGGCGGCAGCAGGCCGGCGCCGCCGCACGGCGCGAACGGCCTCCAGCGCAGCGATTTCGGATACAGGCGGCGTGCCTGGCCGATCGCCGCCAGCGCTTCCTGGTCGTCGCCAGCCAGGTGCAGGGCCTTGGCCAGGCGGACGAACTGGCGCTCGGCCGGCTTGTCGCGCGCGCCGAGCAGAGCGCGCAGGCAAGCCGCGGCTTCGCGCCACTGGCCGGCCTGTTCGAAGGTACGCGCCGCCTGCTCGCCGATGGCAGCGTGAGCCGGATGAGCGAGCCAGGCGGCACGCGCCGCCGTCAGCGCCGGTTCGGTGCGGCCATCCTTGCGCAAGGCTTCGATCAGCCGTGCATGCGCGCGCGCCGGAGCGCCCTTGCGGTACAGCGCGTGAAGGCCGTTCAGGCGCGTCACCGTCAGCGGCCAGTCGCGCTGGCGCTTGGCGTTGTAGGCCGCTTCGCTCCACAGCGCGCGGCTGCGCGGAAAACGCGCCAGGCCGTCGCCGGCGAGCTGCTCGGCGAGCCGCAGGTCGCCGCTGGCCCTGGCCTGCTTGATGCGCGCGGCCAGTTCGGCGTCGGCCGCGGGCGGCACGGTCAGCGCCGCTTCGTCGCCGTCCAATGCGCTCATCCCGGCAAGGTCATCAGCAATTCAGCGCAGCGCTTGCCGCTGCTGCCGAGGTATTCCGGCGACAGGTAGCTGTCGAGGAAAGCCTTGGTGCGCGAGTCGAGCACGGGCGGCTCGGCAATCATGCGGATGACGTCATCGAACGAGCTGGCATGCAGGCCGATCCGCTCGTTGAAGATATGCGCCTCGGCGCTGCGCTTCTGGTGCGTGAGGATGCGCTCGCCGATGATCCAGCTGGGGAAAATCACCGGTTTGCCCAGCGCCCAGGCCTCGTACACCATGGTGCCGAAATCGGAAATGACGAAATCGGCCGCCAACAGGTTGTCGGTGGTGGGGGCTTTTTCCTTGCGGTTGCGCGGATGCAGCGAGACCGAGACGTCGGCGTATTTCTTCAGGCGCGGCAGGTATTGCTCGAATTCGGGATAGGACGACAGCGACAGCTGCTCTTCGCCCTTGCGCGCGTAGTCGTGGCTGGGCGCCCACAGCACCCGCAGCCGACGGTTCTGCAAGGGCTGCGGATTGTATCCGGCCAGCAGGTCGTCCAGCCGCGGCCAGCCGACACAGTGGATCTGCTCCGGCGACAGGGTGATGGACTTGCTGGCGATCAGGCGGTCGCGCAGCCACGGGCCGGGTACGAAGACATGCTTGCGGCGGTTGATGATGCGCTCGGCGGTGTCGGGGTCGCGCCGCAGCATGTAATTCTTGTCGGCAGCGCCGTGCGACATCAATACATCGGCCGGGCCGTTATTGAACAAATCGAAGCTGAGCACGCCCTCTTTTTTTTCGTACTTCGACCGTTCGGTGTCGAAATAGCTGTCGGGCGCCAGGTGGCGTTTGATGGTGCCGAGCAGTTGCTGCTGGACGCCTTCGTAATTCTTGCTGTCACTGGTGACAAATTCAATCATCTTCGTTCCTTCAAACTATGGGTTGGCGCGGCCGGCTGCTTATTCCGGGGCGCGCTGCACACTTTCGCTGACGATGCGCTTGAAGCGCACCATCGAGCCTTCGGGAATATCGCCGAGCGACTGGCGGCACACTTCGACGCGCACGGGGAACAGGGTGTCGTCCCGTTCAATGCGCGAGAGCAAGCTGGCCACCGCCGCCGGCTGGTCGAGCACGTACGTGGCCGGTGTCGAAGGATATTCCCGGTGCAACAAATCGGTCGCCTGATTGCGCGGGTTGGTGAGGATCATCGGCTTCCACGTATACAGATAGTCATTGAGGACGCTGGAAATATCGGTAATCATCAGGTCGGACATATTCATGTAATCGAAAATCGGCGCGGCGCTGTCGACCATCACGATGCCGTTGGCGTTGGCGAAACGGGTCATTTCGGCAAGGAAGGCGCCGTTCTTGCCGGCCTTGTCGTAACCAGTGTAGGGATGCGGCTTGAAATACACCCGCACGTTCGGCAGCGCTGCCAGCGTTTTGAGCATGGTAAGGCCAAATTCGTTAACCGAGGAGTAATTCGCTTCCTCGACGAAACCTTCCCAGGTCGGCGCGTAGAGGATGGTGCGCAGCTCGCTGCGCGGCGTTTCCACCCGCTGCAGCATCAATTCCACTTGCGGACGGCCGACGTGCTCGATCTGTTCCGGGCGCAGCGGCAGGCGGGCGTCGCGCAGGCGCTGTTCGGCCATGGGACCGGCCACCAGCAGCTTGTCGTAGGCCATCAGGAATTTGCTCTGATTGACCACCTTGTCGCTTTCACCGTGGTTGATGAAGAAATGGTTGAGATTGAAAAAGCGCAGGGTGTGGACGTTTTTCTGGGTGTTGGCCGGGTACAGGATGGTGCGCACGCCGGACGATTCGAGCAGTTCCAGGTCGCGCATGGTTTCCATGAAAAACACCGGGATCGGCGTCTCGCGCAGTTGCGGCACGATGCCCTTCTCGCGCACCACGATGGCGCAGCGCAGGTCCAGCCGCTCGAGCACCGGCAGCCACATATTGCCCTGGTAGCCGACATTTTCCAGCCCGGACAGGTACAGCACCACCTGCGGCTGCACCGTCTTGATTTCGAGCAGGCTGCGCATGGTGGCGCCGGCCGGCTTGGCGTAGAACTTCTCGATCAGCTTTTGTTCGCCCAGCGCATGCAGGCGCGCGTGGCAAGCATCGACCGCCGCCTGGTTGCCGGCAATCAGTGCATCGATCAGCGCCTGGATCAGGCGCACTTTCAGCAGCTCCGGCTGGACCACCTCGACCGCGTTCGGCGCTTGCGCCAGCAGGCAGAATGCCGGCGCGACCTCGCGCCAGTCGAAAAAGTATTCAGAGAGGTACAGCTCGGTGTTTTCCGGCGCCTGCAAGGCGATGCCGTCGAAGTCGATGGTGTGCAGCGAAAAATCGGTATTGCCGAACATGACGCCGGCATCGCGGTGACGCACCTGCTCGTCGGCGTAGTCGTGCTGGCGCACCGACACGGTCACGCCGCTGACGTGCTTCATGCGCACGGCGCCGGTATCGCGCGCCACGCCGATGAGGAACTCGCCCGATTCGGCCATGGCGGTGGCGGCGGCGGCCAGCGCGCGGGCGCCGAACACGCCGAACTCGACGTCGCCGGGGAACGCCAGCGCCAGCTGCTGGCGGTGCACCGCCAGCAAGGTGTGGCGGATGCAGAAGGCATCGACGCACGCGTGGCCCAGGATGGCGGCGGCGCGGCCGAGCACATAGCGGAAACGCCCGCTGTCGGCCATCACCGCGCTGTCGATGTGCTCGAACGGGCCGAGCCACTCGGGATGGTGGTCGTCGCCGGCGGTGCGCAGGCGCTTCTTGGCCAGCGCGGCCGGATTCTTGGCGGCGCGCACCTTGGCGAGCGCATCGACGGCGATGCTTTTTGCCAGCATCAGCTTGTCGGCGCGCACCAGGCCGTCGATCAGCGCATTGGTGCGGTAGCGTTCGTACGCGGCGATGGTGCCGCTGTGCACGCCCTCCTGCCACAGGGTCACCAGGCGCATGCTGTCGGCCGGGGTTTTCACCAGCGCGGCCAGGTCGCGCCAGGCCAGCTCGTTCGGCTTCAGGCGCGAGGCGGCGGCGGCGGCCTGCCATGCCACCTCGGTCTCGCCGGCGAGCGCGGCGGCCGAGGTGAGCAGGTGCAGCGCGGCGGAGCGCGTCTTGCTGGAAAATAAGTACAGCTGGGCCAGCTCGATGCAGCCGTGAAAGTCGCCTGCAAGGTAGGCCGCCAGGGCGCGGTAATAGATCACCGGCTGCGTGTAGCCGGCCGTCTCCATGTCGACGATAGCCTGGCCGAGGCCGGCTGAATCGCCTTCGGCGACGCGCCGCTCGGCATTCAGGTACAGCAGGAAACGCTCGCGGTTGGCGTTGGCGCCGGACGCCATCGCGCTCCAGGTCTCGCCCAGCGAGGCAATCTTGTCGAGGCCGTCAAAATCGCGCCGCAGCAGCAACTGCTGCAAGCCCTGCACGGCAGTATCGGGCTCTGCCGGCGCCTGGACGGCGGCGGCCGGCTTGGCCGGCGCTGCCGGCTTGACCGGCGCTGCCGGGCGTTTTTTCGGCGCTGCGGCTGCCGGTGCGGCAGCGGCCGCCGGCGCCTTTGCCAGCACCTTGGCCGCGTGCGCCAGTTGTACCCGCCACTCGCTCATGGCAGGGTCGAGCGTGGTGGCGGTCTGGATGGCTGCATGGGCGCTGGCCCACTGCTTGAGCTTGAAATAACTCATGCCAAGCTTGAAATGGCTCTTGGCATGCGCGGGCGCCGCTTGTACTGCCTGGGAAAACTGTGCGATCGCTTCTTCGTAGCGACCGGCTTTGTACAGCGCAAGTCCCGGTTTATAGCCGCGCGGCGCGAAAAACTCCATCATTGTCGACCTTTTATTGTATATATCAGAGCTAAATAAGTGGCGGGAGCCGCCGCGGATGCGCCGGCGGCTATGTCTGCCCGGCTTCTATGCCAGCGAGAAATTCCTTCTCGCCATGGGCACGCAGATAGGCCAGGTAGCGCGGTGTACGGTCGGCGTAGCGATTTTCAATCAGCAAGCGGTAAGTGTAAATAGCCATCTCATCGTGATTGACGATTTCGGCGTTCGGCGTGTCGAAGGCGCTGTCGAATTGCTTGACCTCGATGCGCCAGTCGCCGTAGTTTTCCGTCAGGTAGGTGTCGTAATCTTCCGGCACCAGGAAGTCGCGCCCCAGGAAGCGGCGCGAGGTGAGCGTGAAGGGCCGGTTGTGCCAGCGGATCTTGACGCCGCCATGCCAGTACGAATCGGCTTGGCGGTAATGGTAGAACACGTCGATGGCGGTGCCGTTCACGTGGCGCACCCGCACCAGTTCGGCCGAGCGCGAAGCCTGCAGGCGAAACAGGCCGCAGCCTTGCAGCGCCGCCAGCAGCGCCGGGCGCGGCACGTCTTCCCATATGCCGACATCGACATCCTTGTCGTGTCCCAGCAGGCGCCCTTCGCGCATGCAGCCGAGCAAGGTGCCGCTGACCAGGAACATGGCGATGCCGGCATCGCTCAGCACGCGGTTGAGATCGTCGAGGGCACGCGCGGCGTTGCTGACCGTCAGAACAGCGCGCTTGCCGATCGCCTTGTGGCGGCGCGCGCCGCCGCGGGTGATTTTAAGAAACGATTCGCGCATCAGGCTGCGCGCGCGGGCGTGGTCGCCGCAGCGCAGCGCCCCCACCGCAAGGTATTCGTTGGTGTCGGCATGCCACAAGGGCGCCTTGCCGGCCAGTTGGGCGCGCTGATGATTGTCCATCAGGCGGGCGAAATCCGCGGACGTCTGCACCAGCT